>JBKDZK010000924.1:0-8873 GCA_047971205.1 Draconibacterium sp. | reverse complement strand
AACGCATTGATAAGCAATCGATAAGCAAATCAAACAAAATCACAAACAACTGAAACAAAAAAGGTTATATCTTACTGCGAAACTTTAGTTAATTTTTATTTAACTGATAATAGTAAGGTGTTAAACGGTCAGGCTTTTCTATTTTTGTCTGTCAATTTAACAAAAAAATCAACATGATGCAAAACCTGTATTTGGGAGTTGAAGCTATTGGACAGGCGGCAATCGACGGAGGAATTTCCGGCGTTTATTCCTATCCGGGAACGCCTTCTACCGAAATCACGGAATTTATTCAGGCCAGTAAGCTGGCAGTAGAAAAGGGAGTTCGCAGCAAATGGTCGGCCAACGAAAAGACCGCCTACGAAGCTGCACTGGGAATGTCGTATGCCGGAAAAAGATCGATGGTTTGTATGAAACACGTGGGGCTGAATGTGGCAGCCGATGCATTTATGAACTCAGCCATCACCGGAATTAACGGCGGTTTAATTGTTACGGTGGCCGACGACCCGTCGATGCACTCGTCGCAGAATGAACAGGATTCCCGTTTCTACGGAAAATTTGCCATGATTCCCGTGCTGGAGCCTTCAAACCAACAGGAAGCCTACGACATGGTGTATTCAGGTTTCGAATTATCGGAAAAACAGGGCGTGCCCGTAATGGTGCGCATTACCACCCGTCTGGCACATTCCAGGGCAGGTGTTACCCGGAAAGCAGAAGTGGCAGCCAATCCGATGAAACTTCCGCAGCATCCGTCACAGTTTGTATTGTTGCCCGCCATTGCGCGCCAGCGGTACAAAAGCCTGTTGCAAAAACAGGAAAGCTTTGAACAGGATGCATTTACTTCAGAGTACAACTTTTTGAAAAAAGGATCGGATCAAACACTCGGAATTATTGCCTGCGGTTTGGCAATCAATTATCTGGACGAGCATTACAAAAACAGGGAGTGCCCGTATACGGTCATGAAACTGGCTCAATACCCGATCCCGGAAGAAATGCTGCACGAAATGGAACAGCTTTGCGAAGAGGTGCTGGTGCTGGAAGAAGGATATCCTTTGGTGGAAGAGGCGGTAAAGGCCATTTTCTCCAAACAGATAAAAGTAAGCGGCCGGCTGAGTGGCGCTTTGCCCCGCGACGGCGAATTGAATGCTGATCTGGTGGCAAAAGTTTTGGGACTGGAAACCCGCGAAGGGGCGTTGGTGCCGGAATTGGTGGTAAACCGTCCTCCGGCGCTTTGCCAGGGATGCGGACACCAGGACATGTACAAAGCATTAAACGAAGCAGTGGATAAATACTCCAAAGGGAGGGTTTTCTCCGATATTGGTTGTTACACGCTGGGCGCTCTGCCTCCGTACGAAAGTATTTATTCGTGTGTGGATATGGGAGCTTCCATTACCATGGCAAAAGGTGCGGCCGATGCAGGTTTGATACCTTCGCTGGCGGTTATCGGCGATTCCACTTTTACGCACTCCGGTATTACCGGTTTGCTGGATGCCGTGAACGATCAATCGAACATTGTGGTGGTGATTTCCGACAATGAATCGGTTTCGATGACCGGCGGCCAGGAATCATCGGCATTGGGAAAAATTGAAAGCATTTGTGCGGGGGTAGGAGTGGATCCGGCGCACATCCGCATGTTGGTGCCCATGAAAAAATACCACGAACTGATGGTTAAAACCTTCGAAGAGGAAATGGCTTACGAAGGAGTGTCGGTAATCATCTTCCGGCGCGAGTGCATCCAGGCGGCAGCCAGAAGACTCCGGATCGAACGAAAAATCAAACAAAATCCAAAATTGTAATTCACTATGAAAACAGATATAATATTGGCCGGAGTAGGCGGCCAGGGAATTTTATCCATTGCCTCCATTTTAGGGGAAGCGGTGTTGCGCGAAGGGCTTTTTCTTAAACAGGCTGAAACACACGGGATGAGCCAGCGTGGCGGTGCCGTGGTATCGCATTTGCGTATTTCGGATGCGCCTGTTGCGGCTGATCTGATTCCGAAAGGAGCTGCTGACATCATTCTTTCGGTAGAGCCCATGGAAGCCTTGCGTTATTTGCCTTTTCTTTCGCCCGGGGGATACATTGTAACCAATACCACGCCGTTTATCAATGTTACGAATTACCCGGATGTTGAGAAACTGATGGAGGAGATTCGGAAACAACCTCGTTTTGTGGCTATTGGTGCCGACCAGATGGCTACTGAAATTGGTAACAAAAGAGCCTCGAACATGGTGATGCTCGGAGCTGCTGCGCCTTTTACTGATATCGAGCCTGAAAAAATAGAAGCCGGCATTGAAAGTATTTTTAAACACAAAGGAGAAGAAGTGGTGGAATTGAACCTGAAAGCCTTCCGGGCCGGGTATCAGTTTGCCCTGAAAAACCGTTGATGTTCCGGTAACAGCCTGAAAATTTTTCATATTAACTGTTTAAACCGTATTTAAATAGGAATACTGTGTTGTAAAGCTCATGTCTTGATTTAAATATTTCAGGATAAAAGGTTTAACTTGTTTTTTGTTCCAAAAAAAGACAGCTTGGATGTTTTTAGTCCGAATGAAAATCAACAACTGGATGAACCGATCTTGCTGAAAAACCGGCATTCTGAATTTGCCTTGCTTAAAGGTGTTTCTGTGTTTTTTTCAATTTAAAAAATAAATCAACTTCAATCTTTAACATTTATAACCGTATGAAAAAGTTACCGATTCTTTTTCTCATTTTATTGGCAATTGGAGCGACGTCCCAGAACATGCTGACCAAAAAAGGACTCAATTTTGAACTCTCGGGGTTTGTTCGTAACGATTTTATTTACGACAGCCACCGCAATGTGGATGCCTGCGATCATTTGCTTGACTTTTTTCCGACCAAGCCGGTTTATGATGCAAACGGCGAAGATTTAAACGCCATAGGTACCGCGCAGATTTTGAATACATTTTCGCGGATTGGTTCGCGTTTTTCGGGCCTTGAAATGGGAAACACCAAAATAAGCGCCTATGTGGAAGTCGATTTTACCGGTGGCGCCTATACTCCTACCGTTCGTTTGCGTCATGCTTATACTCAATTGGAATGGGCACAGTCAAAACTACTGTTTGGGCGTGTGTGGCACCCCTTGTTCATCGAGAAAGTTTATCCGTCAACACTCAATGAAAACACCGGCTTGCCTTTCCAGGTGTTTAACCGAAGTCCGCAATTGCGCTACACCCGCAGGCTAAGCAATAACCTGGACCTGATTCTGGCAGCCATTTACCAGTTTGATTACGCCAATAACGGCCCGGATGGAAAAAACTACCATTACCAGCGCGATGCCTTATGGCCCAACCTGCACGCGCAAATTCAATACTACGATGAACACTGGACAGCGGGTTTTGCTGCCGATTGGAAGACCATTCTTCCGCGCACTTCGGTTACGGGAACAAATGGAACATTTAAGGCCGACGAGAAACTTTCTACAATTGCATTGCTGGCTTATATGAAATATTCGAAAGGAAAGTTTGAGCTGAAAGCAAAATCCATGTTCGGGCAAAATGTGTGTGAGAATCTAATGCCCAGTGGGTATGCGGTTGCCACCATCGACGAGGAAACCGGGAAAGAAACCTACACGCCGTTTAACCATCTTTACAACTGGATAAACTTCACCTGCGGGAAAGAATGGAAATTCGGGTTTTATGCCGGGATGCTGACGAACTTTGGTACCAGCGAGAATGTGGAGGGAGATATTTATGGTTTTGCTACCGATGCAAAGAATATGTATAAATTGTCTCCGCAATTGATTTACAACTATAAAAACTTTATGTTTGGGGTAGAAATTAGCCTGACAACCGTTGCCTACGGTGAAAATAACAAAGCCGATAAAGCCAAAGTAATTAACACCGACAATGTGTCAAACTTTCGGAGCATGCTTTCGGTAGCATATAATTTTTAACCTGTAATACTGTGAACTATGGCATTTGAAATTTCTGTTTTTCTGGAAAACAAGATCAATCATCTGGAAAAAATCACCGGTCTTTTAAAAAGTGCATCCATTAACATCCGGTCGTTAACGCTCAATAGCATCATGAACGGTTGGGGAGTGCTGAACCTGTTGGTCGATCAACCCGAAAAAGCATACCAGCTACTGGCTGAAAGCGGACATTCGGTGACGATGCAGGAGCTGATTGCCCTGGAAATGAAAGACGAAGCCGGTGGTTTGGATGAATTGCTGGTAAAGATCGCCCGTGCAGGTATTCATATCGAAAGCGTGTACACACGGCTGATTGCAGAGAGCAACATGGCCATTCTTTTGCTCGAAGTTCACGATGTACTGGAGGCCGTGCGCCGGCTGGAAATCAACAAAGTAAAAATACTGGACGATAAGGTGGTGTACGGAAAATAACACACCTCGGCCCAAAAACAGATGTTCGCAACATCAGAAATCAACTTTAGCTTTAAACCGAATTAATTTTTTTAGATGATCTGGAATAGAACGATTGAATGTGCTTCGCGTGATGAAATGGCGGCCATTCAGTCAGAAAGACTTATTCGCACTGTTCAGCGGGTTTACCACAATATCCCGAGTTACCGAACCAAAATGCAGGAAAAGGGACTCGTTCCCGCCGATATAAAAAGTGTGGAAGACATAACAAAGCTTCCTTTTACCATTAAATCCGATTTACGCGACAACTATCCTTTTGGGATGTTTACTGTACCCATGAGCGAGATTGTACGTTTGCACGCCAGTTCCGGAACTACCGGAAAACCAACGGTGGTAGGGTATACGCGCAACGATTTGCAAATGTGGGCCGAAGTGGTTACGCGTTCGCTGGGAATGGCGGGTGTTCACCAAAAAGACATTGTTCAGGTGGCGTATGGCTACGGATTGTTTACCGGCGGGCTGGGCTTGCACTACGGAACCGAAAACCTGGGAGCCACCGTAATCCCGATCTCCGGAGGAAATACGCAAAAGCAAATTCAGCTGATGCAGGACTTCCAAAGTACGGTTATTGCCTGTACGCCTTCGTATGCGCTTTACCTTTCGGAGGTAATGCAGGAAATGGGTGTGGATCCCGAATCGCTTAAACTGCGGATTGGAATTTTTGGCGCCGAACCGTGGAGCGAAAGCATGCGCCGTGAAATTGAATCGAAACTAAAAATCAAGGCCATCGATATTTACGGGCTCAGTGAAGTGGTGGGGCCCGGTGTTTCGTGTGAATGTGAATACCAGTGCGGGATGCACGTAAACGAAGATCATTTTATTCCGGAGATCATTAACCCGGAAACACTTGATCCGGTGGCGCCGGGAGAGATCGGCGAGCTGGTTTTCAGCACCATCACCAAAGAAGGAATTCCGATTTTACGCTATCGTACGCGCGACCTGACAAGGTTGATTTATGACAAATGCGAATGCGGGCGAACACTGGTGCGCATGGAAAAATGCATGGGCCGCAGCGACGATATGTTGATTATTCGCGGGGTGAATGTGTTCCCGTCGCAGGTGGAAAGTGTGCTGCTGAGCATGAGCGAAACAGAGCCTCATTACCTGCTGATTGTCGACCGCGTAGGTACGCTCGATGTGCTGAAACTGATGGTGGAAGTACAGGAGCAGTTTTTCTCGGATGAAGTAAGACAACTGGAGGCACTTAAGAAAAAAATAACCCACAATATTCAAAGCATACTCGGTATTTCGGTGGATGTAAAACTGGTAGAACCCAAAACCATCGAACGCACGGCCGGTAAAGCCAAACGAGTAATTGATAACCGTAAAATCTAAGCAACATGATCATAAAACAAGTTTCCGTATTTCTGGAAAATAAGTCGGGAAGGCTTAGCGAAGTCACCCGTATTTTGGGTGATGCCGGGATAAATATCTCCGCTTTTACCATTGCTGATACTTCCGATTTTGGGATTCTGAGGCTGGTGGTTTCCGATCCGGACCAAGCCTGCAAGGTGTTAAGAGACAGTGATTTTTCGGTGCAGACTACCGAGGTGCTTCTGGCCAACAGCCCGAACAAACCCGGGGGGCTGGCTCAAATGCTGGAATTTCTGAATGCTAAAGGCGCCTTTATTGAATACATGTATGCTTTTTCGATGAACGAGGATCAGGCCACCATTGTAATCCGACCCACCAACATGCAACGCTGCCTGGCCATTTTGGACGAATACGCCGGTTAAGGGACCCAGATAGCGCGAAAAGATTCCGAAATCGTATCTGAAGTGTTGCGTTAATTTCTCGGAGAAAATAGTGCGCGGCTGAAATCTTTACCCATTAGTTTGTATCTTTGGGTTCTTTAAAAATTATTGCATGAAGCGAATCGCTATTCAGGGCATTGCAGGTTCTTTTCACGAGGATGCAGTCAGGAAATATTTTGAGGATGATGTGGAAGTGGTTGAGTGTAAGACATTCACCACCGTTTGTGAAATGATCGATGCTGACAAAGTTGATTTTGCTGTAATGGCGATCGAAAATTCCATCGCCGGAAGTCTGTTGAACAATTATCAGTTGATCCGCGATTATCATTTGCGCATAATCGGTGAGATATACCTGCACATTCAAATGAACCTTTTGGTGAACGATGGAGTAACTCCGGCCGATATTCAACACATTCATTCCCATCCCATTGCACTGCAGCAGTGTATGGAGTTCATCGAAAGCTATTACCCGAATGCAAAGTTGCATGAAAAGCTCGATACAGCCGCATCGGCAAAGCTGGTGGCCGAAGAGAAAATGACAAACGCAGCTGCCATTGGTAATTTGCGCTCGGGAGAATTATACGGTTTGAAGACGCTGGAAACGGGCATCGAAACCAATAAGAAGAATTACACGCGTTTCCTTATTTTGTCGAAACACGGTAATCCGACCAAGGGAACGAACAAGGCTTCGGTATGTTTCGAAGTGGGGCACTTCTACGGATCGCTGGCACGGGTGCTGAACACTTTTGCCGAGAACCAGATCAACCTTACCAAAATACAGTCGGTGCCAATTGTAGGGAAACCCAACGAATATACGTTTCATGTGGATATTGAATGGGAAAACGGCGAAAATTACGACCGGGCCATTCATCAGGTGCTGAAAAGCGCTTCGAGCCTGTCTATTTTAGGTGAATACAAAAGAGGTGAAATACAAAACCAATAAAAAACTAAATTTACGAACATGAGCAAAATAGCTATTTTTTATGGTCCGGTTGGCGGTGCTGTTAACCGTGTTGCTGATAAAATAAAAGAAGCCATCGGCGAAGACAAAGTAGAAATGATCGCTGTAAAAAATGCGTCGGCTGCCGACATCGAAAAGTACGACAAGATCATATTTGGCCTTTCCACCGTTGGAAAAGACACCTGGGATTCCAGTTTCTCGAGCAACGACTGGGGCCGCTTTATGCCCGAAATCGGCAAAGTGGATTATGGCAGTAAAAAGGTGGCTGTTTTTGGTTTGGGTGACCATGTTACCTACGCTCATGGTTTTGTAGATCACATTGGTTTGCTCGGAAAAGAGCTAATGGCAAACGGCGCTGTTTTGGTGGGCCAGGTTTCTACCGAAGGCTACGAGTTCGACGAGTCAGACGCAGTGGTGGAAGGTAAATTTATCGGCCTCCCGCTTGATGAAGATTTTGAACCGGAATTAACCGACAAACGTGTTGCCAGCTGGGTTAAACAGATCCGTAGCGATTTCGGATTCTAAAATAAGGATGGAAGGACGGAGTTGGAGAAGACTTGAATGCTTTCATACAAAATCAAGTATCGAGTATCAAGTATCAAGTATCGAGCATCCAGAATCCAGCATCCGGTCCCAATTGTCAAGGTTATCCCCTGAACTTTGAACATTAAACTTTGAACTGTTTTGTTTATGAACAATTCTCCATTAGACAAGGCACTTGTCGATGAAAAAATAAAGCAACTTCGTATTCCGGATGTTGGCAAAGCATCCATTCGGGAAGTGGTGGCACTGGTAAACCTGGTGGAAGAAGCCACGGGTTTCAAATACGTTCGCATGGAAATGGGAGTTCCGGGTTTACCACCGGCCCAGGTAGGCGTTGATGCCGAAAAAGAAGCGCTTGACAGGGGAGTGGCTGCCATTTATCCGATGGTGGACGGTATTAAACCACTGAAACAGGAAGCCTCAAAATTTATTAAAAACTTCCTGGATGTTGATTTGGCTCCGGCAGGTTGTATTCCAACTACGGGTTCCATGCAGGGAACTTTTGTGGCCTTTATGGCCGCTGCCCACGTGGATAAGAAAAAGGACACGGCACTGTTTATTGATCCCGGCTTTCCGGTGCAAAAACAGCAAATGATGGTGCTGGGCCTGAAATACGAGACTTTTGATGTATACAATTTCAGGGGAGAGAAACTTCGCGAAAAGCTGGAATCGATCCTTTCGAAAGGAAATATTAACTCGATCATCTATTCAAGCCCGAACAACCCGGCCTGGATTTGTTTTACCGACGACGAACTGAAAATTATTGGAGAACTGGCTACGAAATACGATGTGATTGTGATGGAGGATTTGGCTTATTTTGGCATGGATTTCCGTCAGGATCTATCCCAACCGGGGGTTCCGCCTTTTCAGCCAAGTGTGGCTAATTACACTGATCATTATATTTTGTTTATTTCGAGCTCCAAGATCTTTTCGTATGCCGGCCAGCGAATCGGGATCATGGCGATTTCCGACAAATTGTTCGAGCGCGATTACCCGGATTTGCAAGAACGTTTCAAAGGCACTTCGTTTGGAGCCACTGTTACGCTGCGTTTGTTGTATTCGGTTTCTTCGGGCACCAGCCATTCGGCACAGTGGGCGTTGGCAGGTATGTTAAAAACAGCGAACGAAGGGCAGTTCAATTTTGTGGAAGGCATAAAAGAATACGGTGAACGGGCACACGAAATGAAGGCTCTTTTCCTGAAAAACGGCTTTGATA
>JBKDZK010000923.1:0-3369 GCA_047971205.1 Draconibacterium sp. | reverse complement strand
AAAAATATTTTTTATCTTACTTGCAATACACTGTAAATCAAAATATTTTTTTTCTCACCGAATTACTGAACAAACAAAACATTATCGGTTCTTTAAATACTATTGCCAATTTGCAAACTGATTAGTAACTTCAGATTAAATAGTTAATAAAAACGCACTTTCTCTTCCTGCAATAATTTCCTTATTTCTCAATAACCTCCATGTTTTTTTTAAAAAATTCACGCACTTCGTTTTCGGTTGGAATGGAAGGTTGTGCGCCCATTCGCGTAACACAAATAGCAGATGCTGCGGTTGCAAAGCGCAACGCTTCTTCCCATTCGCTTCCCCGACTAAGTTCAGCAGCCAATGCGCCGCAAAACGTATCGCCGGCAGCGGTGCTGTCCAATGCTTTTACCAAGAATGCCGGGATCCTATGGGCTGTCTTGCTGTTTTTCAGTAGGCAGCCGTTTTTGCCCAAAGTCAATACCACGGTGGTTGCTCCCATTTCCAGCAATTTATTTACGATCGCTTCTTCGCCGATACGATCGAGTTTTTCGCCGGAAATGGTTTCTGCTTCGGTTTCGTTCACCACCAAGATGTCAATCATCTGCATCAGGCCGGTGTCTAACCTGGAGGCCGGGGCAACATTGAGCATCACCTTTTTGTGTTGTTTGTGCGCGAGTTCGCATACTGTTTTTACCGTATCATATGGAATTTCCATTTGCAGCACCACCATATCGCAGGCTACAATGTCGCTTCTTACTTTGTGTATATAATCCGGCGAAAGCATATTGTTTGCTCCCGGGGTTATTACAATACAGTTTTCCCCTTTCTCATCAACCAGGATGATCGCCGTTCCTGATGATACTCCGTCGACTTGTAGGGCAGAAGTAATATCTAAGCCTGTTTCCCTAAAATATTGCAAGGTGTTTTGTCCGTTTGCATCGTTCCCTACACAGGTAATAAATTTCACATCTCCTCCTAACTTATGTGCTGCCACGGCCTGGTTGGCGCCTTTGCCCCCCATGACCTGAAGAAATGATTTTCCGACAATAGTTTCCCCCGCTGTTGGAAAGTTTTTCACTGTTGCTATCAAATCTGTATTTGAACTCCCAACGACTAATATTTTACCCATAGCTTTACCTTTTATAATTTTCAGAAAATCTTTAAAGACTCAATTTTAACTTAAGCCACCGGTATACGATGGCGCATCCTCCTCGGGTGTTCGATCTTTTTTGGTTAGTTATGTTCATGCTTTTGGGGTGGTTTGGCGGAATACGTAATTGCACTTTCTATGACAATATCTGCTCCTTCCTGCGGATTTAGCCATTTTATTTCAAATTGATGCATCGTTTCGGGCAATTCAAAAACCCAGAATATTTCTGTGCTCCGGGTGATAAAATCGAGTGGCAATTTCATGCTCTTAAATTTTTCACCATCAAGGGAAAATTCCACTTCGGCAACATAGCCAGCGAGCTTGTTTTTATTGCCTGTAACTTTCCCGGTAATTACCAGTCCGTTCCCTTCAAACTGGTACGATTTAAATTTCCTGACCGATAACCCGTCACTTACAGGTTCTGTTGAATAACCATGATCGCCCAGGATTTCTTTTTTAACCGGAAAACGATCAGCAGGATTTTGTTCAAGCCTAACAGCTTTCGGGCTTTGTACCTGAATAGTCACCTGGTCCCCGTTGATGCTACCTTGGTGCCGCTGAATCATTTGCAAGGCATGTTTAAGTCCGATACGATACGTGTCATTCAACGACATTGTTGTATAACTGAAATCAATATCTTCCGCTTCTTGCAATGGCTTCAGCCAGTACCCGGGAATTTTGTCGTACCCGATGATGGTTCCCAGGATGCCAGCGCAGGTTGCCGGGTTACAGTCCGAATCTTGTCCGCAACGGGTTGAAATATCCATTGTTTTGTAGAAGTCTCCTTTTCCGTAGAGCAGCCCGATTAAAACATAGGCTGAATTGACGGTAGCTTCAATATTAAAAGCCTGATGGATCCCCTTTGGGCAGTCCTCTTCCCAGTTGGCATTCTCAATTTCGAACCACACCTTTTTCCAGTTGTCAGGATATTGTTCGTACCATTTCAGCACTTCCGACATCCGTTTGTAATAATTGCTTTCCTTCGGAATGGCTTTCAGCGCTTCGCGGACGATGAATTCAATATCGTCGGAAACAAATGACAACGAATACATGGCTGCCACGTATACCCCTCCATACCAGCCGTCGCCATAATTCATGATATGGCCCACTTTGTCGCATATTTCCGACGAACTGTTTACCATACCGGGAGCCATCAACCCGGCAAAATCTGCTTCAATCTGGAAATCGATACAATTGGAATGAAGGTTGTTTCTCCAGTGTCCCGATTCGGGCGGCATAATTCCGTTCAGGATGTTGTATCGAGCCGCCTGGTTGGCATGCCACAGCATAAAACCTGCGTTGGCAAAAGTGTTGGCAATGGAATCAGCCGGTGCATCAAGCCCGAGGCGTTCAAAAACATCTACAAAGGTCAGGTCCATATAAATATCGTCGTACAAACCAGGATAGGTGTCGAAATACCATTTTACATAGTTATCGTTCCACGGAATATCGACGTGTTCGGGGATGATCCTTCCGAGATACTTAAACTCGGTTGGGCCTCCAAAAGTGACGCCGATGGTTTGTCCGGCCCATCCTCCCTTGATTTTATTTTCCAGTTCCTTTAACGGAATGATCACTTTCTCCGGAAGTTTACTTTGTGCTGATGCCCCTCCCGAGATAATCAGGAACAGGGCAAGTGTTAATTTTACGAATTTGTTCATGCAGCTATTTTTTAGTTGTTTTTGTTGTCATTTTCGATTTTGCCGGAATATATTCCGGATTTGGCCGCATCATTTGCGCATTTATTTCTTTTCTCCATTGGTGTAGGATTTTCCGCAGTTCTTTTGTCTTTTCCATCTGAATCTGTGAAAGGTCAACCTGCTCGCCCGGATCGGACGAAAGATTGAACAGTTGCACGGTATTGTTCTCAAAATATTCAATCAGCTTGTAATCGCCGCAGCGAACAGCCCCGCTTGGACTTTGCATCCCGTGGTTGCTATAATGGGGGAAATGCCAGAAAATGGGGCGATCCGATATTTTTTTCTGAGCTGTATCCTGTTTTTTCAGCAGGGGAGCAAGGCTTATCCCGTCGGGAACATGTTTGCCGAATGACAAACCCAGAATATCAAGGATTGTGGGATAAAAATCGGTGCTGATAACCGGCATGTTGCTCTCGGTACCTGCGTTTCCCTTTTGCGGCCATTTCACGATCATAGGCACTCGTATTCCGCCTTCGTACAGCCAACCTTTCCCTGCTCGAAGCGGGAGGTTAGAGGTGGAAAACGAGTTATCGA
>JBKDZK010000922.1:0-3266 GCA_047971205.1 Draconibacterium sp. | reverse complement strand
GAGGACAAACATACCAGGGGCAGCCGGATTTAACCGGGCTGTTTGGGCCAACTTCGGAAAAGTAGAAAATAAGGGTATAGATATGTCTCTTACAGCAAACAAACAAATTAACAACGACTGGTTTGTATCAGCCATGGCAAATTTCATATATGTTCGAAATAAAGTTACAGAAATTGATGAACCGCTGTCTATTGTAGGTACTTATCGGTCAGCTACAAATAAACCGGTAGGCCAACTTTTTGGTCTAATCGCAGAAGGGTTGTTTACGGAAGAGGATTTTGATGAAAACGGTGTCCTTAACGATGATATTCCTGTTCAAAATTTCAGTGATGTGAATAATCTGCGGCCTGGAGATATTAGGTATAAAGACATGAATGGTGATGGCGCCATTACTGCCCTCGACCGGACCGCAATTGGTGGATCGAGAATACCGGAAATAATTTATGGTGTTGGTGCAAATGCAAGATATAAAGCTATCGATTTTGGAATTTTTATTCAAGGGGCAGGAAAAACATGGCAAATCTTAGGTGGTGAGAACTGGCTGCCAGGATCCGTACTTGGTGCCGGCAATATATACTCTAATGTTGATGACAGGTGGACAACAGAAAACCCGAGTCAGGATGTATTTTGGCCACGTCTTGGCGACTTAGCAGTGGCAAACAATGAGCAAGCCTCTACCTGGTGGCTAAAAGATATGAGCTTCGTACGTTTAAAAAACGTTGAACTTGGTTATAACTTTCCTCAGGAATGGCTAAAAAGAGTTAGCATTGCAAACTGTCGCATTTTTGTTAGAGGATCGAACTTAGTCACTTTAGCCGACTTTAAATTGTGGGACCCTGAACTGGAAACAACGGATGGACTGAGATATCCACAAATGAAATCAGTATCGATGGGTTTAAGTATTAACTTTAAATAAATCAGAGATGAAAAGAAATAAATTATTAATTATAATACCCGTTATATCCTTGCTGTTGAGTTTTTCCAGTTGTTCCGACTTTCTAGATAAAACACCGGACGACCAACTTACCATGGAGATGATATTTACGGATAAGATCAGAACTGAAGATTGGCTGGCCAGTGTATATTCTTCAGTGCCCAGCCCCATGTGGGGTTATTTCAAAGACCAGGGATTCAATATTATGGGTGACGACCTCACGATTCCGCAAGAATGGCAACAGTTTGGCTGGCGTAATGTGTACTCTTATACAACTGCAAACTGGAGCCCGATTTCAGCATGGAACCCCTATTATTGGGTAGAATTACCCAAAAGAATACGTACCGGTTTAATCTTTAATCAAGTCGTAAGGATAATACCCGAAGCTGGCTTAACCGAGGAATATGTAAATCAGATGAAAAATGAAGTTCGTTTTCTGAATGCATATTACTATTCTTTAATGCTGGAAATGTATGGACCAATCCCATTTGAACCAGGTGTGATTTATCCCGTTGATGCCCCTGTTGCTGACTTGATGACTACTCAGACACCTTATGATGAGATTGTAAACTGGATTGACGATGAATTGAAAGACGTGGCAACTCAACTTCCTGCCGTGTACAGCGACAATAACGACTGGGGACGTGCTACTTCAATAATGGCACTTGCAATACGTGCAAGAACACTTCTTTTTGCAGCAAGCCCTCTCTTCAATGGTAATCCAGACCTCCAGAACTGGAAAAATGCTGACGGGGTGAACCTCTTTTCTCCAAATTACGACGAACAAAAATGGGCAAAAGCAGCCCAAGCTCATAAAGAACTAATCGATGCCGCACATGCTGTAGGATACGATTTGTATAAAGAGTATAATTCGGATGGTACCATTGATCCGTTTATGTCGTATTACAACCTATCCCTGAAACGGTTTTCTGACGGGAATAGGGAAATAATTTTTGGAAGGCCTGATAATCCAGACCTTTCCGGATTTCAGGCACATCACCTACCTAAAGGAATTGGAGGAAATGCAGGGATGGGGGTTACACAAGAGCTCGTTGATGCTTTTTACATGAAAAATGGTATTGCACCGATAACTGGCTACAACGAGGATGGCTCCCCCATTATTAACCCCACTTCGGGATACGTAGAAAAAGGTTTTTCAGCAGAAGCAGAGAAAAGAGTTACTTCTTGGCCCGGAGGAGGCCCTATAAGTTTACGTGATGGACAACTAAGTCCGGTTACGATGAGCGGAACCTATAATATGTATTGCAACCGTGAGCCACGTTTCTATGTATCTGTAATTTTTAATGAAGCCTGGCTGGGTGTTGACAATCGCCGTACGGAGTTCCTGATGGGTAGCGGCAGAGATACCGGCCCAACCTTTGATGCCCCTCAAAATGGGTACAATGTTCGTAAAAGAATCAGCCTTGAGATATTTCCCAGAGAAGGCAGATTCCCCTATCAACCCGGAATCCTTTACCGGCTGGCGGAAGCCTATCTTAGTTATGCTGAAGCACTAAACGAATCACAGGGGCCAACAGACCTTGTTTATGAATACGTTAACCTGATTAGAGAACGTGCCGGAATTCCCGACCTGCAAACGGGCCTTAGCAAAGAGCAAATGCGTGAAGCTATTCAACAGGAAAGACGTGTAGAATTTAATTGCGAAGGGATAAGATTTAACGACGTTCGCCGTTGGAAACTCGGGGATAAATATTTTGACACCCAACTCTATGGGATGAACTTTAACGGATCAAAGAAAAGTGATGATGTTAATGATCCCGAAGCTTTTTACAAAAGGACTTTTTACAAGAACCGCTACTTTAATAAAAGAATGTACCTGTGGCCTGTACCTCAGGCTCAGTTGGATATAAACCCGAATCTGGTTCAAGCACCGGGGTACAATTAATGCATGCAAAATTTAAAACTCGTTTGAATTATGAAAATCTTAAAATATATTTTTGGACTTGCAATAATTGGGGCACTCCTGACCTCCTGTAATGATGACTTCTCAGTTGATCTGTTACAAAGAAAATTTGTGAGAATATCAAAAGAATCTGTATCCCTGAATATAGGAGAAAAGATGATTCTCAAAGCAACCACAGATACACTTGGAAGTAGTTCTGAAACCTTTAAATGGAGTGTATCAAATGACCAGGGTGCCTCAATAGAGACAATGGAAGGTAAAACTGCAATTGTTACCGGGGTTGGAGACGGAAATGCAGTAATCAGTATCGAATCGTCTGATGGCAATTTAAAATACTTTACTGATCTGTCGGTCTCTGGCGAACAGGTAATCAAAATATTATCTATTGGCAATGAGATATCAGAAGAT
>JBKDZK010000921.1:0-3863 GCA_047971205.1 Draconibacterium sp. | reverse complement strand
TGTTTTTTATTGAATTTTTTCATCGTATCAATTTATTAAAGTGAAAACAACAGGAAGGCAGTTTTAAAACCACCTTCCCGGGCTTATCTTATTCTACCTTGCAAAAGGTGTAGTGGCAACGTTATAAGTAAGGTTACCCCCCACAACGCGGCAAATTTCCTTAAACTTGGCAGCACCGGCATCCCAAACAACCACAATAGAGTCACCTACGGCAGTCGGTGTCCAGGCAGCAGTAAGTTCAGAGAAATCACCTGCTTTATCAATTGTCGATTTATTGGTCAGGTGTCCACACTCGATAATATACATCTGGCCAACCGACTTGTTGGCAATAGTGGTAATGGCAGTTGCACCGGCATTTTCTACCGTTGTAAACCAGAACCCACTGGCAGCATCCGGAGCTGTATCGCCGGCAGCCAGTTCGGTATATGGTTTCGGGAACCAGATCATCTGCTGATCCCAATCGCGGGCTTCAAGCGCGGCTTTGCTGGCAGCCTGCCGACCTGCATAACCGGCAGCAGTACCTTCTTTCCATTTCGAAGTAACGTAAACGTTATTCAGCCGGCGCTCCATGTAGAACTTGAACATTTCACCTGGGATATTTTCCAGACACTGCTGGTTACCGGCTTGTGTTGCCCACATTACCTTTAGGCTACCCATATTAGGTACCCAAATAATAGGTATGTTGGTATCCGGAACTTTTGAAACATCGATACCATCGAAATCGCCATGGAGGTTGTATTTCGAGCGATAACCTGTTTTGTACCACATCTGGTGGTTTTTGTTCAGGTAAATAGACAATACATCTTCCACTTCCATACCAATCGGCTCGAGCTGAGTTTTCAGCCAGGTTGCAAATTCAATTACCGCATCAATAAATACAGTACCTGTTTCGTCGTAAGAAGCCAGAGAAGCATCTATCAGTGTGCGAACCTTTTTCTCAATGCTGTACAGGATCATACGCGGGATCTGACCGGTAGAAGAGTTAAGGTAATGGCCAGGGGTACCGGCAACCGGCTTCAGGTAAATACCACGAACCACGCGGGCATAACGTTCTTTGGTGGCCTGTTTCATGTAAAGTAACAGGAAGTATTCGATCATACCCCATTTCACTGAATCAGATCCGTTTGTATTCAGGTAACCAATATAAGTGCGCTCCATGGTTTTGAAGTCGCCAAATTTCGAAAGAATCATCGCATCGTCAACGTAGCCTATTTCAGGTTCAAGCGAACCGCTTCCTTTTAAAGAAGTTTCGCTATCCTGGTAAGCCTGGGATACTTCGCCAACAAATGCATTGGTAATCAGTTCGCGGTCCTGAACACCAGAGCGCTGCGGAAAAATTCCGTAAGGATTAGGAATTTCGAGTACACGTGCAATCAACTCGCGAACACGGAACTGGGTAAATGAATCACCGATACCCGCATTGGTTAATGCAGTAAGGTCAGGGTTGGAAGAGCTACGTAATACATCCACACTCAACTGACCTGCTTTATGTAAAGCACTTACTCCAACTGCTACAGCCCTGGCAAAACCACGGAAGTCGCTGTTAAACTGATCCTGGACATCTTCGTCAACCTCTCCCATTCCATGAACGGCACCAGGATTAACAAACAACTGGTTCCAGCGGCGGGTACGATCGTAAATTACATTTTGCACACCAAACAGATGGGTATCCGAGTGTGGCATGGCCACGCCTGTTGCATCGAAACGAACTTCGGTAGCAGGAGTATTATCTTCCTGATGGTTTTCGGTTACTGCACGCAAAGCTGTAATGGTTTGCCCGTTCTGTTTGATCAAAGCAGTAACTGCTGCTACCAAATCAGGCTGTTGGTTCTGGTTATTGGCATCGTCGCCACCATCGCCATCTCCGTCACCACCATCACCATCGGTGTCAAGATTGGCTTTTTTTATCAGTGCCAAAACAGAATCATGTGCCTGTGCTTTTTCAAGCGCAGCTTCGTAGTCTTTCTGATCCTGGTAAAAATCAGTCTCGAATTTTTCTTTATACTTCGAGGCGATTTTTGCCCAATCTTCGTCGGTTAATTCACCGTCCTTTGCGCGCTTTAACCATTTCAGCTCGGAAAGAACCTGGTTGAGTCTTTTTAAGAATTTTTTCATTTCAAAAATTTTATGATTGTAAATAACTAAATGCCCTGGAGTGTGCCTGAGCTTTGTTTAATTGTTCCATTCCCTGTTGGTGAGCGAATAATACCGCTGTTTCCAAATCGGCAATTTCATCGATCAGGCCAATTTCGAGGGCCCCACGTGCATCGAAAGTTTCTCCGTGCCAGAGGGGATGATCGTCTTCAAGAGAGGCGAGCTGTGGCCGGGCACTCCTGACGGCTTGTTCGAACTGCTCCTGGAGCGGGTCGAGCTCTTCATTGATGTACTGTTCTGGTTTTCCATCTGCTAAGTCGTTAAATTTTTTATTCTTGCGTGTAGACCGGTGGGCATACTCTTCCACAAAGGCAAATCCCATTGCTTCGAAATAGGGTTTCAGGTTTATAAAAGATACCATGGTACCAAGTGAGCCGTGCGTGTCGTTCACCGTGTAGCTAAAGCGGCGTTTGGCCGGGGAGCTGATAAACAGGCCGGCACTACAGTTTTTCTTTTCAGTGAATTCGATAAATGGTTTTTTACAGGCACCCACCACTTCATGTGCTTTCTCAAGCATCCAGGCTTCGCCTCCACCTGTATTAGAATGAAGAAAATGAGCGATAAACTTTGGATTAGCTTCAGCAGCCTTTACATCTTTAATAAAGCGTTTGGTACTGAAATACCACTGGTAGTATTCTTCGTCGGCCAGAATTGGTCCGAACATGCGGTGGTAAGCAATGCTGTTGGAGGGAATATCTGCCTCCCTGAACTGGTTGGTAACATTTATGGTTGGATCTATCTCACCGGCAATGGCAGAGAGTTGTTCAGCCATCGAAACCGATGTTTCTTCGTAGCTCGGGCCATCATCAGACAAAAAACCGGCCGGGTTCAGAAACATGGTTGCCAAAATGCTCTCCAGTACTTCGCGGTTCGAGAAGCGTGCGTTTGACAGGTAATTAATAAATGACTGAATTCTCGACATATTTTTTATATGCAAGTTCAGATCAGGCAGTAAATTTCTAAAGGACTCCCATATAGGGCAACCAGCAGTTTATTGCAGAGTTCACAAGAAAGGATCCGAAAGCAATTGGGCACTTATATTCCATACCGAAACAAACTGCCGGCTGTCGATTGCGGACCGCAAACGATAAAACCGAGTTCCTGCCTGGTAAGCGTTTCCATCCACATCAAACAACAAAGCAATAAATGGCCGGTTATTGCGGTATTTTGAAATGGTTGCTGCCGGAATACCGGAAAAAGCAACTCTCAGAGTGAAGTCATAGAAAACATTTCCATCTTTCTCTCCTTGTTTGACGGAAGGATCTATATCGATATCGGAATGCAACGGATCAAAACCATCATAAGGCGCTTCGATCACTTCCGGAATTTGATCTGCCGGACATAAAAAAATGCGATTGGAAAATTGCTTGCTCATTGGTTATTTTTTTGCTGTTTATACCTCTCTGTCCCGAGAAAAATCCGCTATTTCAGACACTTTCTCGGGAAAATTTTAGCTATTCCGCTCCAGCTCTGAAAGACAAAGCTTTTTAAATCGTTTTTTCTCCTCAGTTTTGCGAGTCCGGTAGTCAATTTTCTTTATGGTATCATATTTTGCCACATTTTCACGCTCATTCAAGCCGGTTAAAATGGCATTGATAATTGTCTTCTGGTCGAAGCCTTCATCATAACCAACCCTGAACTTTTCACGCACCCACCACTTGAATTCATATTCAATAGCGTCCTGAAATTTTTGTTCTACCCATTTAGGT
>JBKDZK010000920.1:0-3725 GCA_047971205.1 Draconibacterium sp. | reverse complement strand
TCCTATCTGATATATCTGATTAAAAATATTCTTGTCCACTTTTACTGGTGAAGCAAAGGTATTCTCTTTTCTTCCATTGCTGACAAATATTTGCCTGATTAATGACAACTTTATTGGATTGGGAAATACCTCAGTTCCACTAAATCGCAATGCTTTAATGGGAACATTAATATCATTGCTACACAATTCGTATATATTTTTCCACTCATAGATTCCATAATGCTTATTTTTTTGAAACAAAACTTTAGGCTTATCCGTCATTACTTCATCCAGATAGGATGATGCCACAATTGAACTGCTTCTTGCAAAATGCTTGTTACTACTAGCATACCACAATATTCGGGCAGGGCTGACTTCATTAATCGGTCTTACATGCCGGTAATATACGTTTTCCATATTCCATAATTTCTCAGGATTAGCGCCAAACAAAGTAACTCCTGAAATATTTGGATCAAAAAGCTGACCAGCCCAGTATGGTTTGATAGGTACTATATAACATGGTATATCCAAATCTAAAAGTTTTAGTGGAAATAAACGGCGTTCCAGTTTTAATAGGATTTTTTGTTTTTCATCACTACTCACCAGGTCCGTAATTTCTTCCGCCAAATTGCTTTCCCAAATATCTCCTATAAAATCCGTAAGTTGATAGCTTTCAATCATTTTGCTAATTACTGCTTTGGTCCAACCAGTTGATTGTCGATTGAATCCCATTCGTTGGAGGACAGACTGCTGACTTTCAGATAAAAAGCTTTCTTGGATTTGCATTGAAGTTAGGCCTTTGCTTATAGCTTTATTAATAAAATCGGATACAAGCTGCATAAACAGAGTCTGTTTTTGTTCTGTCTCTGACAAACGAATAAATGAAATAACCAATTCTGTGCCTTCAGATTTGTATGCAAAGAATGCGATGGCTTTACCTTCAGATTTTATTACCTTAATTTTTGAAAGATTGATTTTTGAAGCCTCTCCATAAACGATATTCTTAAACGAAATCTTTCTTTCCGATTCTGATTTAGTAAGAAACTGGTCAATATAAATATCCAGTTCTGATTTTGATACATTAGATATTGAATGAAAGGTAACACCGGCAAGTCTTACCGGCGAATATTCTTCTTTATTAACCAACTGGTCTATCTCAATAATAAATTCATGAGGGCAAAATACCTGAATCCTAAAATTATTTTCAATCTCTTCTCTTTTTTCTAATATTCCCTGATCTAAAGTCACGAAATATGGGATTTCTGCAACAATGGATGTTGCTAATTGCTTTCGGTCCGATCTGTCATTCTCTGTATGGCCTGAGATAAATGACTGTAATAGGTTCGATACATCTTTGTATTTCTCAATATCGAAACGGGCAACTGAAAAATTTTGCAAAAAGGACCTGGTTCTTTCTGCTCGATTATAGTTTTTATCTCTTGTAATCTCATTTAACAACTCCGGGGCGTAAAAATAATCTACTTCATCAACCAGCCAGTCCGCCATCAGGGATCGCGGGTCTTGTGACGGTTCGAATTCAATGTCATTATCCCTTAACTTCAGAATTATATTTGCATCTAATAATGCTTTGACTTTTAAAGTAGTACTGTTTTCTATACCGCTGAAAAGATCGGGTTTATTGAAATCATACCACCATTTATAAAGATAATTTTCATCAATACTTCGACTCCTCACTTGTCCCTTGCACACAAAGCCATACCTTTTCCATAATTCTGTCGCATGGAAATAATCAGCCCTGCAACTTAGAGAAATCCCCATATATGTTGCTTCATATTTACGTCTTAGTTCATCAAGCAGTTTTGTTGGTACACCATGCCCACGACTTTCTTCAGTAACACAAAGATGGACAATGGAGATCCTCGAATAACGTACGACAAGTCGGAACATCAGGTATCCGATTAACTCAGTGCCACTATGGGCAATAATTATACATTTTTTTCGGGCATGGTCGATAAAGCCGCCATCAGGCATAAATCCCAGTGTTTGAGAATGTTTCTTCCCCAGGGCTATAACATCTTGAAAAAACCGATGATGCTGATTTATGTGTTCTATCTCCATGACTAAAGAGTGATAGTTGGTTGTTTATTATTGTTCTATGAGTTTAAAGGAATCAGGATTTATAAGGGCGGATTTATAAATCATAATATATCCCCAAATTTAACTTCTTCAGCATCTCTATTGTTCCCGTTTCCATTTTTGAAAAGGCGAACCATTTTTTCCCGAGGTCTTTTAATGATGCTCACAGCCTTGTGGTCTTCCCATTCGCTCAAGCCTTTCCCTCCTTTGCAATGGTGTAGAAAGTACTTCTTCCTTGTCCGTGTTTTTCAACAAGGTTCTCCTCAACCAACTCGGTAAGTATCTCATACGTTTTTGTATTTTTCAAACCGATCAGTTCTGCTGCCTCTTTTCTTGATATTTTATTATTATCCAGTATGTATAGAAGTATATCCTGCTTTTCTTTCGTTAATCGTTCGTAATCGTTCGCAATCGTTCGTAATTGTTCGTAATCGTTCGCAAATGGTTCTCCTTCCAACGATATATTGATTGGAACCGGTCGTATAATTTCCACATCAAAAAAGTCATTCTTTTCTTCAATTTTAGGAGTTGGTAACCCCTGTTCTTTACAGGCATTGATAATCCGGTTTATTCCGCTTCCCCATTGTTCAATAAGCCCCAGTTCTTAAAAAACATGGGCAATTACCCGGTTCCGCGTTTCGCTACGTCCGTTAAAAATATCCTCGATGGTAATATTACTGGGTAAACTGCCAGGAGACACAATATTCACAATATCGTCGTAAACCCCCACCTTAATATCCCTTCCCTGATTAACGTAATCTCTGTGAATCATGGCGTTGACCAAAGATTCGCGCAGGGCCACTACTGGAATTTCATACGTTTCCTCTCGGTATAACCCTTTTATTTCTGCCTTCAGGTTGATGTGGTTCAATACAAAACTTTGGGTGTTTTCAAGGATAGAAAAAATGTCGCCTCCATACTCTTTTTTGTCAATAAAAACATCCATAGTAGTCCCCTTAAACCGGGCGCACTTTACAGTACAATGTGGAAATTTACCAAGCAGTATCATCAGTGCGTTAGTAGGATAGATTTTACCGTTTTCTATTTTTACCAGTTTCAGATTTTTTAGTTTATCCTCATTTAATGATTTCCCAATACTTTCAAACCGCTGCTGCACTGGAGAAATATCAAGCTGGTCAAACGTCACATCGTAGCAGATTTCTTCATCGAAGCTAATGTGGCGTTTCTGCCGTTCCAATTCGGCAATGGTATCCAAATCAGCAAGCCGGTTGGTTGCTCCGATACGAACGTAAGTTCCCTCGGCCTTGCCCTGGCTTTTCAGAAAGTATGGCTTCAAATTGCCCCTAACAATTTCAATAACCAACAGCAATTTGCCTTCAACATTCACGCTGTATATTTCAGGCATGATTCCCGGAGAACAGTTATCCGCAATAACCGAGGCAATACTATCTTGTATTTCAAACAACTCATCGTCGCTTATCCCTGTAATTTCCCGGTTGTTATTTACGCCAATAATCAGTTTGCCTCCGCTTGTATTGGAGAAAGCAATGACTGTTTTAGCAATTTTTTCATTTCTAGGCAAAGCTTCTTTTAATTCGAGCGTTTTGCTTTCGCCTTTTTGTATTTGTTCAATCAGTTTCATAATTCCAAAGATATTCATAATTCTCATGGCAGTAACCTGCATTCTA
>JBKDZK010000919.1:0-4200 GCA_047971205.1 Draconibacterium sp. | reverse complement strand
AGCGATTTAGCTGAAATGAAGTTGGCGTAATACTCCTTGGCTCTGCCACGGGGATAGTCAACTTCAAGAATTTTCTTTATTAGCCCCCTACGAAGTGCCGGGTTAGGTACTGCGTGGGATTATGTGCTTAGCGGTTTGGAACCGCTTAGCACTTTGTTCAGATCAACACGTGCGGCATCGGTTGGATGCTTCCAGTTGAAAAATACGGCGTCCTGCGAGGTATTTGGCCGCCCTGCATGCCTGTCCGTCTTCCTGCATGTTGTTAACCCTCCCTGCGTCGTTTTTGGGCCTTCCTGCTAAGCAGGGCCCGAAAAAGGGGCGCAGGATTCAAAAAAAAAGTTGCAGGGAGACAAAAAAAGCCCGCAGGACGCCCAAAAATCGTGCAGGAAACCGAAAAAATGCCGCAGGACGCTGAAAAATGCTGAAGGGCGGCTCACCGGGCCGTAGGAAGGGCTAACACACCGCAGCCTCTGCTTCTGTACTGACATACTTTTGTTCTGATTGATTAAATTATGCTAAAAAGAAATAGTATTTTAGTAAACTAATACCACCACCCGAAATGCAAATATGTAATTACCTCCAATTTTGAGAAACTCCGCTTTTACATTCAAAAGGCGGTTGAACACCTCGATTTTGACTTGTTCAAGCTCTCGCGCGAACAATTTTTGTTAATGTGGCTGTGTTTGGCAAAAGACAATCTGTTAAACGATTTGCCTTTAAAAATCAAAGAGTCATCGGTTTTTCAGGAAGAAAACATTAGATATTTACGCTTACAACGGCGGACTTTTTAAACCCGATGAAATACTGGACAATAGTAAAAAAAAATTGAAAGCCCGGTTTGTAATCGGGTAGACGAGCTGTCGCAACGGTTGAATCCGCCGGTAATTATTTTGCATTCAAATGAGTCTACTGCCATAAAGATAAGATCGTATAAGTTTTGGTTGGAATCGTTTATTTATTATCTGCCTGTAATTATGTTGTTTTGAATATATAATAAGCCCGGCGAAATAAAAGGGAGTGAACATGGGCAGGAATCCGGGCAAAAGCGAATAAAAACAGGTGTATTTGTAAAAGTCAATAAATCAATTTTTCTATATTCATACCAAAAAGTCAAAGTTATGTTGTTAAGAGTTAGTTTACTGTGCTTACTGATGGTGGCCGTTTTTACGGGGGCAACCAGCCAGTCAAAAACAGATTACACCGTTAAAGTGGAGGATCATTTACGTGCCGAACAGATAAAGGAAATGAAATGGGGGATGTTTATTTGCTGGTCGTTCAGTACTTTTTACGGAAGCGAATGGACGCCAACGCTCGATAAAGATGCCGGGTATTTTAAAGCCACCGGCTGTGATACCGATCAGTGGTGCAAAACTGCTAAAGATGCCGGTATGGGTTACATCCTTTTTCTGACCAAGCACCACGATGGCTTTTGTTTGTGGGATACAGAAACCACCGATAAAAAGGTAACGAATAGTGAATTGGGTATTGATGTTTTGGCAAAACTTCGGAAATCGTGCGATAAATACGGGATTAAACTGGCGCTGTATTTTTCAGAAGGCGACTGGAACTGGCCGGGAGCTGCGGATGGCAAAGGCTGGCGGTCGGGGAGAAGTATTAATCCCGAAATGAAAAAAGCCCAGCTAGAGGAACTTTGTACAAAATATGGCCCCATCGAGTTCTTCTGGATGGACCATGCAGTTGGTGATGGTGGTTTATCGCACAAGGAAACCGTCGATTTTATTCACCGGTTTCAGCCCAACTGTTTTATCGGATTTAATACCGGAGAAACAGCAGGTCGGTTAAACCTGCGGGAACGCGGACGCCCGGGACCAATTGGCGATAAAAGTACTGTTTGGAATGAAGGTCATTTAAAAGACAGTTATGAGAATTTTCTGGTTGCTGAATTTACCTATCCGATTCTGCCAAAACATGAAGGCGGTGCCGACTGGTTTTATTCATTGCCCAAACACGATACGCTTTGTCATTCAGCAGAAAAATTGTACAACGATTATGTGGGAGCGGTTAAATATGGAAATATTTTTTCAATCGATGTGGGGCCCGATTATACGGGGAGGATTCGGGAGATTGATGTGAAAACACTGAAACAGGTGGGCGAAATGATCCGCACCAATAAATAAACAGGTATGATGATGAAGCATTTTCAGCAAACTGTAGCTTTTTTAATTGCCATTACTGTTTTCGGATGCAGTCAGCCAAATCCGCCGGAACCGTATGGCGTCCTTCCATCACAGGCACAGCTTGCCTGGCACGAAATGGAATATTACAGCCTGGTTTGCTACGGTTTGAATACCTATACCGAAGAAGAATGGGCTTATGGCGATATAGATCCGAAACTGTTCAATCCCGGGAATTTAAATACCGATCAGTGGGCGCAAACTGCCAGCGAAGCCGGAATGAAAGGGATGATCCTGGTGGCCAAGCACCACGACGGGTTTTGCCTGTGGCCGAGCCAATACACGGACTACTCGGTAAAAGCAACGCCGTGGAAAAACGGACAGGGCGATGTGTTGGGAGACCTGGCACAATCATGCAGAAAATATGGGTTGAAATTAGGTGTATACCTTTCTCCCTGGGACCGGAATCATACTGAGTACGGCCGCCCGGAATACGTGGATTACTATTACCGGCAGCTGGAAGAACTGCTGACCGGCTACGGCGATATTTTTGAGTTTTGGATCGACGGAGCCAACGGAGGAACCGGCTATTACGGCGGCGCCAACGAACGCCGGAACATCGATGCCAAAACCTATTATGGCTACGATTCCATTTTTTCGATCGTGGAGAAATACCAACCCAATGCGGTTATTTTTAGCGATGTAGGACCAGGGATCCGCTGGGTGGGTAATGAAAACGGCGTGGGTGGCGAAACCAACTGGAATACGATAAGTCCCGGAGATAAGTCGCCCGGAACATCGGATAGCAAATATGTAAAAAAGCTTTCAAGCGGAGAAGAAGGGGGTGAAAAGTGGATACCGGCCGAAGTGAATACCACGCTGCTGTGGCCCAAAGCCTGGTATTATCATACGGGGCACCCGGTGCGAAGCCTTGCCAACCTGATGGATCTTTATTACACCTCGGTGGGATGCGGCTCGCCCCTGAATCTGGGGCTTGCGATTTCACCGGACGGCTTGATTCGCGAAGCCGACCGGAGGGCCTTGCTGAAATTTGGGGAACAGGTAAAACGTGAATTTGAAAACAACCTTCTTGGCCGGGCAAAACTAACTTTTGATAATGATCGAGGAAGAGCATTTAGCGCCGGGCAAGTTGCCGACATCAATTCAGAAACCTATTGGGCAACAGCTGACGGTGTGCAAAAGGCAACCCTGGAAATTGATTTTGGGCAAGAAACCGTTTTCAACCGCCTGATGTTGCAGGAGTACATTGCCCTTGGACAACGGGTGAACGAATTTTCGTTTGAGATTGAAAAGAACGGAGAATTTGTTGAGATAGCTCGTGGGACGACTGTTGGCTACAAGCGCCTGCTGCGTTTTGAAGATGTGACGACGCAAAAAGCCAGACTGACCATGGCAACCGATGCACCTTGTTTAACCTTGTCGAACATGGGGGTGTATCAGGCTCCTGCTTTGGTACCCGATCCGCTTCCTTCCATTGATTTAGAGGGCAAGCTGAGCTTTGCTCTAACCAACGGAATTTCGGTGTATTATGCACTGGGCGAAAATCCCGGTTCAAGCGACTTCATAAAATATACAAGTCCTGTTTTTATGCCCGGGGGAGGTAAAGTGCATTGTTTCTCGAAGGATGAGAAGACCGGGTTCAGCACCGATAAAAGCGTCGCTGACTTTGGCGTGGCGCGCAACAAAGGGAAGATTGTTTCGGTGGAAGGGCAAGCAAAAGAGGCGGCCAAAGTCATCATGGATAATGATCTGGAAAGTTTTCTGCGTACCAGTGAGCGGTCAGCAAAACATCCGCACGCGCTCATTATCGACATGGCGGAACTTCGCGAAATAAATGCTTTTTCGTACCTGCCGCGCCAGGACGGAGAAAAGGAGGGGATCATCTACGAATATGAGTTTTGGGGAAGCGAGGATGGTTCTGAATGGTTTGAACTTTCCCGGGGAACCTTTAGCAACATTGAAAATAACCCCAATCGCAGAATCGTTCCATTTGGTACACAGGTAAAAGCCCGGTATGTAAAAATGCTTGCCTTGTCGGATGTCA
>JBKDZK010000918.1:0-5609 GCA_047971205.1 Draconibacterium sp. | reverse complement strand
TTTGCCGTTACATCTTTGTCGATCTCCACTTCTTTTGCAAGTGCCTGATCTGCTTTATCCACCAATGTCAGGGCATCAGCAAGCGTTTGTGAACAGATGTATTCGCGGTGGTTTTCCAGGGCTTCTTCAAAAGCCGCATTTTTTTCGATCGAAAGTTTAATCCTGTCGGTCACTTCAAAGTTGCTTTCCTTGCGCAGGTTCTGAATTTTATTGATGAATTCGCGCGCAAGTACTTCCTGTCGCAACTCTTCTGTAACATTGATATCCAAAGCGATGGTCATCTGCCCTTCGGTAGCCACTGTCCAGCCCGGAATATCTTCTGTCTGAATCTCAACATCTTCGAGTGCCAGCATCACTTTTTCATCTCCCACAAGCAACTCGTATTCACCGTTGCTTTCGATGGTTGAAATGGTGGTCTGATCAAACTGATTCACCGCTGCAGCGATCTGTTTCATGATCTTACCGTATTTCGGCCCAAGTGTTTTGAAATTTGGCTTGATCTTCTTTTTGATCACCCCGGCAGTATCCGTCAGGAATTCAACTTCTTTCACATTTACTTCTGCCAGAATGATGTTCGAAACAGCTTCAAACTGCTCTTTGAAGTGAGGATTCAGTACCGGCACCATAATTTTGGCCAGCGGCTGACGCACTTTCAGTTTCTCTTTGCGGCGCAGTGCCAAAATCATCGACGAAGCTCGTTGAGCGATGTCCATTTTTTCTTCCAGGCCTTTATCTATCAGTGTTGCATCGTAACCCGGGAAATCCAGCAAATGCACACTTTGATCGGCTTCTTTTCCGGTCACTTTGTTCAGGTCAGAGAAAAGCAGGTCGGCATAAAACGGTGCAATCGGCGCCATTAATTTGGCCACTGTTGTCAAACAAGTGTAAAGCGTCTGGTAAGCCGAAATTTTATCCTGAGAATACTCTCCGCCCCAGTAACGTTTGCGGCTTAAACGCACAAACCAGTTACTCAGATTTTCGGTTACAAATTCAGAAATAGCGCGGCCTGCACGGGTTGGCTCGTAACTTTCGTAGCTTTCGCCCACTTCTTTTACCAGCGAGTTCAGCAGCGAAATAATCCAGCGGTCGATCTCCGGACGCTGAGCCACCGGAATTTCTTCTTCGGCATATTTAAAGCCGTCAACATTGGCATAAAGCGAGAAGAAACTATACGTATTATAAAGTGTCCCGAAGAACTTACGTTTTACTTCTTCCACCCCGGCAATGTCGAATTTCAGGTTATCCCACGGTTGCGCATTGGTGATCATGTACCAGCGCAGCGGGTCAGAACCGTAATTCTCGATGGTTTCAAACGGATCAACAGCGTTGCCCAGACGTTTCGACATTTTCATGCCGCTTTTGTCGAGCACCAGCCCGTTCGAAATAATATTTTGGAAAGCTACCGATTCGTCGATCATGGTAGCGATGGCATGCAAAGTAAAGAACCAACCACGTGTTTGATCCACTCCCTCGGCAATAAAGTCGGCCGGGAACAGATCAGCCCCTCCCCAGCCCTCCCCTAAGGGAAGGGTGTTTAGTCTGTTCTTAATTTTCAACAACACTGCTTCAATATCATGAATCACTTCTTCATTCGTGAATCGGATAACTTTAAAACCTAATTCATTTAAACGCGCAGTTCTTTCTTTATCTGATATTTGAACATCAGGCAAAGTATGGTAACCGCCATCAACTTCAACGACTAGCCTCTTTTTCAAACAAACAAAATCAGCAATATACTGATCAATAATATGTTGCCTTCTGAATGGATATCCTAATTGATCTCCTTTCAAATTTTGCCATAGAAATACTTCGGCTTCAGTCGGGTTTTCCTTTTGCTTTTCAGCCAATTCCTTTAAAAGGCCATAATTCGCATGATCCGCAGTTTGCCACTTCGGAGCTTCCACTCCCCCTTTTGGGGAGCCTGGGAGGGGGCTAACAGGATAGTGACACTGCGCATACGGCATGGCGCCCGAATCAAACCAAACATCGAACAGATCCGATTCGCGGTACATTTTCTGTCCGCTTGGCGAAACCAAAACGATCGGGTCCACATGCGATTTGTGCAGGTCGATCTTCTCGTAGTTTTCCAGTGAGTTGTCACCCACTTCAAATCCGTCAAACGGATTTTCAGTCATAAAACCGGCTTCCACCGACTTCGTAATTTCGATCATCAACTCTTCTACCGAGCCGATACAGATTTCTTCTGAAGCATCTTCGGTACGCCAGATCGGCAGCGGAGTTCCCCAGAAACGCGAACGGCTCAGATTCCAGTCCACCAGGTTTTCGAGCCAGTTTCCAAAACGCCCTGTTCCTGTAGACGCCGGTTTCCAGTTGATGGTTTTGTTCAGCTCCACCATCTTGTCTTTCACCGCGGTTGATTTGATGAACCATGAATCCAACGGATAATACAACACCGGTTTATCCGTACGCCAGCAGTGCGGGTAACTGTGCACATGCTTTTCTACTTTGAAAGCTTTGTTTTCCTGCTTCAGCATCACGGCAATGTCAACATCCACCGTCGAAGCATCTTCCTCCAGCTTATCGTCGTATTCGTTTTTCACCGGGCGGCCGGCAAACTCGTGATAGCTTTCGGTGTTGACATATTTTTCAACAAACTCGGGATCGAGGTCGATGGTTGGGTAGAAACGTCCTTTCCTATCTACCAGTGCCTGCATTTTTCCGTCAGTGTCTTTTACTATCAGCGGAGAAATTCCATGTTGTTTCGCTACGCGGTCGTCATCCGCACCAAAGGTTGGCGCAATATGAACGATCCCGGTACCGTCTTCAATGGTTACAAAATCGCCGGTAATTACTTCGAAAGCTTTTCCTTCGGGTTTTACCCAATCGATCAGCTGTTCGTACTGAACACCTTTTAGTTGCTCGCCGGTATATTCAGCCAGCACTTTGTAAGGAATATTTTTATCGCCCGTGTTGTAATCTTCCAATGCCAGCTCGGCATTTTTTGCGGGGAAATAAACCGGGAAAAGGTCTTTTGCCAGGATCAAAGTCACCGGCACTCCGGTGTAAGGATTGAACGACCGAACCTTTACATAGCGGATATTTGGTCCCACACACAAGGCAGTGTTCGACGGTAAAGTCCACGGAGTGGTCGTCCACGCCAGGAAGTGCAGATCGGTATCCAGCCCTTCGAACAAAAACCCGGAACGCTCGTTACGAACGGCCTTGAACTGCGCAATAGCGGTAGTATCTTTTACATCGCGGTAACAACCGGGCTGGTTTAGCTCGTGCGAACTCAAACCTGTTCCGGCAGCCGGCGAGTAGGGCTGAATGGTGTAACCCTTGTACAACAATCCTTTTTGGTAGATCTGCTTCAGCAGCCACCAAACCGACTCAATGTAGCGGTTGTCGTAGGTGATGTACGGATCGTCCATATTTACCCAATAGCCCATCTTACGGGTGAGTTCTTCCCACTCGCGGGTGTATTTCATCACCTCTTTTTTACAGGCCTGGCTGTATTCTTCTACGGTAATTTTTTTGCCAATGTCGTCTTTGGTAATACCCAGCGCTTTTTCAACGCTCAGTTCCACCGGAAGTCCGTGTGTATCCCAACCGGCTTTGCGGTGAACACGAAATCCCTGCATGGTTTTGTAACGACAGAAAATATCTTTGATCGCACGCGCCATTACGTGGTGAATGCCGGGCATTCCGTTCGCCGATGGCGGGCCTTCGTAAAATACAAAAGTAGGGTGTCCTTCACGCGTTGTAATACTTTTGTGAAAAGTATCATCATTTTCCCAACGCTCCAGCACATCTTTATTGATCTGCGATAAATCTAATTGTTTGTATTCCTGAAATTTATTACTCATAAGAAACTCTTCCTAATCTGCTGATTTTAAAAAATATGCAAATATAGAAATTTTTTTAGGGGCTGAACTCAAAAATAAGCTTATTGGCAGAATGTTAATTGCACACTTTACAAATTAAAAACCGATGTCACGCAACCAATCCTTAGCAGAATTCATCTTTGGTAAAATAAGTCAACATGAGAACGACCAAATTATTAATATTCTCACTCTCATTACTTTTATTTATTTCCTGCCAAGAGAGCCCTGAATCAGAATCAACCTGTTACCTAAAAAGTGATCCCCCAAGAAACTCGAAGAAGGCGATAAGTACTATTCGAATCGTTTCTCTTCTCAGGGTATCTTCCCGGTAACCGTTAAATCCGGAGAATTGAGTGAGATCAGATTTGATATTACTTACGAAGCAACATTCTAATTCATAAAAATGAAATGAGCATGATGTTAGTTCAAATGATTATCCATCAAATGACAGATTTATGAATTACAAACCATCGCATTAATACAAACAATTTCAATCCTATGAAACAGCTAATTACTCTTTTAATACTTTTTGTCGTTTTGAGTTGCTCCAAAGACGATGACTCTCCGAACAACCAAATCATTGGCAAATGGGAATGGACGGAAACGATAAATTCCTGGACCGGAATTAAATACACTCCCGAATCGGAAGGTTATAGCCAAATATCAGTTTATAAAGCTGATAATACTGTGGAGTATTACCAAAACGGGGAATTGACCGGAACAGAGTCCTACCAGATCGAAGAAATTCAAAATCCGCCCGAAAGCTCAATCGGTGCAAAAACCACTTTTTTAATTATCAACACTACAAAAATCCCATTCACTATTCAGAAAGATATGTTGGTTCTTAATCAGGCTTATGTTGACGGGCCGACAAGCATTTACAAAAGAATTCAATAATCACTGAGGTAAGAACATCATATAATCAATCACTTCCATCAGTTATACTTCTGACAAATAAGCAGCAATGTCAGGTATGTAATCTAATTTAGAAAACAAAAAGGCCCGGAAACCTCCGAGCCTTTGCAATATCTTTGAAACAACGTATTATTTCACACCAAATTTATAGACGCAAATTGAGTAGTATTCGCTTCCCGGCTCCAAAATAGCCGATGGAAATTCGGGTTTGTTCGGACTGTCAGGAAAGTGCTGTGTTTCCATACAGAAAGCACCTCTGAATGCATACGGAACACCTTCTTTTCCAACCGCCTTTCCATCCAGAAAATTACCACCGTAAAACTGCATACCGGGTTCGTTGGTATACACTTCCATGGTGCGTCCGGATTGCGGCTCCACTACTTTTGCGGCAAAAGTAAGACCGTCGGCCGCCTGGTTCAATACCCAGTTGTGATCGTAACCGTTCCCCAGTTTCAGCTGCTCAAAATCATCGTTGATACGGGCGCCGATAGCCGCCGGAGTTCTGAAATCCATGGGTGTTCCTTCTACCGGAGCAATTTCGCCGGTTGGGATTAATCCTCCATCCACCGGCGTGTAAGCATCGGCATTGATCTGCACCACATGCTCGTTTACGTCGCCTTGCCCGGCACCTTTCAGGTTAAAAAACGAATGGTGAGTCAGGTTCACCGGAGTCGCTTTATCAGTAGTTGCCCAATATTCTATTTTCAGTTCGTTGGCGTCGGTGAGTTTATACTGAACTTTCACATCCAGGTTTCCGGGATAACCTTCTTCCCCGTCCGGAGAATGATACATAAGTACCAGCGTTTGATCATCGGGCTGCTCTGCATCCCAAACTACATTGTTGTACCC
>JBKDZK010000917.1:0-4641 GCA_047971205.1 Draconibacterium sp. | reverse complement strand
CCGATTCAGAACACTGAACAGAAAGCTTGATGGAACCGCCCGACCAGTAAACGTCACTCTGAACCTCATCAGCAGGCAAATACGCACTGGCAGTATACGATCCGGAACCCGAACTGATTCCGAAACTATAAACTGCAACCAGTAGAATTGCACCCAATAATTTCAAACTGTTTTCCATGATTTCCGGCTAAAAGCATTCAAAGCTACAAACATATTGAATCTGTTCCCTTCACGAACTCCAAATTGTATCAAAAATGAAATTCCGGGGCTTTTGTGGTAACAAATAATTAAGAATCCGCTCCCGTTCAATCCGCCACGAAATATCTTTCACACTATTTTCTCACAATAAACATCTTAAAGTTTATAATAAATATTTTTGATTGTGAGTTTTATACTTAGAATCATCCATTTAAAACTATTTTTGTCGCGTGACAAAAAAAAATACACATAGCAGTTCTGCCGGCAACAAACCAACCGGCAAACCCAAAAAATCATCAAAAGGGAAATCGAAAAAGTCAGGGAAGAAATATCCTGTTCTAAGGTGGATCGGCAAAGCAGCCATTGTCCTCTTTTTACTGGGTTGTTTGTTTTTTATCCTGGTATTTTTAGGCGTGCTTGGGCCCGTTCCCTCAAAAGACCAGTTACAGATCATCAACAACCCGCTGGCATCGGAAGTATATTCTGCCGACGGGAAAATACTGGGGCGTTACTACGTTGAAAACCGCAGTTATGCCTCGTTTGAAGAAATTTCGCCCAACGTGATCAATGCACTGGTAGCCACCGAAGATGCCCGTTTTTACGAACACCGCGGCATCGACGAAATTGCGTTGTTGCGTGTTCTGGTCAAGTCGGTTGTGTTGCGTAACGATCATTCGGGGGGCGGAAGTACCATCAGTCAGCAAATCGCCAAAAACCTTTTCCCCAGGGTAAACTACGGCCCTTTGTCGATGCTCGTGAACAAGCTGCGCGAAGCCATCATCGCTTACCGTCTGGAGCGGATTTATTCGAAAAATGAAATTCTGGCTTTGTATCTGAATACGGTTCCGTTTGCTGAAAACACTTTTGGAATTGAAGTAGCCGCTGAACGTTTCTTTTCGAAAGCGCCTGCCAAACTCGATGTACATGAAGCCGCAGTTTTGGTGGGAATGCTAAAGGCCAACAATTATTACAATCCCCGTATTCATCCCGAGCGGGCTTTGGGGCGGCGCAATGTGGTGATCGACCAGATGCTGAAAAACAACTACCTGAGTGCCGAAGAAGCCACATTCTACAAAGAAAAACTGCTGGGAGTGCGCTACCGGATGATTTCGTACAACCAGGGACCGGCGCCGTATTTTGTGGAAATGCTTAAACCAGAATTGATGGAGTGGTGCTCCAATAATCAAAACGAAAAAGGCGAAAATTACAACCTTTATACCGATGGCTTAAAAATCACGACAACGCTTGACTACAACCTTCAGATTTACGCCCAGCAATCGGTAAAAGAATACATGAAAGACCTTCAGAAGGTTTTTGACAACCACTGGAAAGGGCGCGACATGTTTAAAGCCGATCCCGCCATTCTGAAAAGTGCCATACAAAACCAGAACACCAGCGGAAAGAGTTACCAGGATGAACTGGCGAGCTACAATGCCAAAACGCACACCACTCTTTTCACCTGGGACGGACTGGAATCAAAGGAAGTAACCCGGCTCGATTCGCTGAAGCATTACCTGAAAATGCTTAACGCCGGTTTTATCGCCATCGATCCGCAGGAAGCTGCTTTAAAAGCCTGGGTGGGCGGAATCGATTACCGCTTTTTTAAATACGACCACGTAAAAGCTCCGCGGCAAACCGGGTCAACCTTTAAACCGTTTGTGTACCTGGCAGCGCTTGAGGAAAACATTGCCCCGGACACTTACTTCCCCAATGAGCTAAAAGTTTACAAAGAATACGACGACTGGACGCCGCGAAATTCGCACAACCACTACGAAGGCTACTACAACATGAAAGGTGCCCTGGCCAAGTCGATCAATACCATCTCGGTGGATGTTCTGCTCGAAGCCGGAATTGATGAAACCATTGAAATTGCGCGGGATCTTGGCATTTCAGCCGATCTGCCGGAGTATCCTTCGCTGGCACTGGGTGTAGCCTCCATTTCGTTAAAAGAAATTGTGGAAGCCTTTGCCGGCCTTGTTAACGACGGGATTCCGGTAAAAGCCAACTACCTGGTTCAGATCGCCGATAAAAACGGGAAAGTGCTAAAGACCTTCGAACCCAATATTTCAAGATCACCGGTGGTAGCGCCCGAAAATTGCCGCGCGGTTATTAAAATGATGGAAGCGGTAATTGACGAAGGTACAGGCCGGACCATTCGCACGGTTTACAATATTCCCGGTGAGTTTGCCGGAAAAACGGGTACTACACAAAATAACTCCGATGGCTGGTTTATCGGGCTTACTCCAAGACTGGTTACCGGCTGCTGGGTGGGGGCCGACGATCCGCGGGTGCATTTCAGAACCACCACCTACGGCCAGGGAGCTTACATGGCGCTGCCCATTGTTGGAAAATTCTTTTACAAAACTTACCGCGACAGCAAGTACTCCAGCCTGAAAAACAGTTCGTTTGGCCTGCCTGGTGAAGAAATGCTGGCCATGCTCGCCGAACCGGGTTACAAGGAAGTGCTCGATATGCCAAAACACGATTTCAACCTGGCTGATATCTTCAAACGAAACGAGAAACCATCGGACCTGGAGAAAACACGTCAGCGCGAGGCAAAAGACAAAGACGATGGCCAACTTTGGAAAAAGATCAAAGGCATTTTCAAGAAAAAGGATAAGAGGAAATAATCTTTACTCATTCGAAATACATCAGTTTTAATACTAAACTGTCTACCAGCCTTTACTTTTAAACAAGCGGCTGATGGCTTCTTTTTTAAGATGTACACCATCGTAGAAATCATTGCCGCTTAAAGAAAGCTGGCTTGGATCAGATGAACCGATAACGCGAAACCGGTATTGAGCGGCCACTTCTGCCACCGCTTCTTCTGCTTTAAAAACACCTTCGTAACCGGGCGACTTTTGGTAATAGTCAAACGCTTTGGGATGATACGGCGGAATAAACACGCTTACCCGGCAACCTCGCTGTTTTAGAAAATGCAGCATGTTGCTCAGCTGTTGTATTTTTTCGGGCTGCACATCGCTAAAGTTTTCATCGGCGCTACCGTAGCAATATTGCAAGGCCAGTTCTTCGCTTTCGGACAACGGAGTATTCTCAATCCTGGCCGGAAGTTTACGCGTACCATCCGGCAAAATCATCATTTTACCTGCCACAAGCGAGTCGCTTGCAAAAAAGGGTTCGCTCTTTCCGCGCAAGCGCAAAGCACGCAAGGCATATCTCCCGGAAAAAATCTTTACAACCCGATCCTTTACGTAATCGTTTTTCATTTGCCACTGGCCTGCAGGTCCTTTCATTTCGGCAGCATCGCAAAAACGATGAATTTCGTTTCGCAGCCCGAGCCACGCCTGATCGTTGAACCGATCTCCGAAAAGCCACTGGTCGGCACAAACAATAATCTCTTCCGGAAATTTTCCCTTGCCAAGAATAATTCCCAGGAATCCCAGCATGTCTTCAACACTTCCACTGGTAACTGATGCATTAAAAAAGGTTTTACCCGGGAAAACTTCATGGCTTAAGTTCAGGGTGCGGCTGGAGCCCAGCACCAACACTTCGGGCACTTCCATCTCCCCCATCCATTCTTTTTTTAAAACACGCGAATTGAGATTCACCGGACCGGCAATGTTTTTCCCTTCCAGCAAAGCACTCACCAGCGGTTTTATATTGCTTCGGTTCAATTGATAGTCGGGATCAATTCCATAGTTAATCGTTCCGATCAGAACCAACGGAAACACGATTATCAACCCTATTTTGAACAAGCTCTTTTTCATATCAAAACTGAAAATAGATAAACAGCCGGTCGCTGCTAAACGCGTACAACACCGAAAACAAAAGAAAATAATAACCGGCTATCCTTAGCACTACCGGCCATCCGGAAACTTCTAAGGCAAAAGCTTTCTCTCGCTGTTTCCATTCGGCCAGGATCAATACAAAGGTAAAAAACGCCGCTTCGAGCCACTGTTTTGTTCCGGCCAGTTCAAAAGGCCCCACACTTCCGGCTTTCAACAAAACCATGTTCGCCAGGTAATGAAAAGCCATCCCGATATTTTCGGCCCTGAATATCACAAACAATAAACTCACTACCAGGAAAGTGACAGCCACGGAAAGCATATCTTTTAGCTGAATGCTTGTGTTTTTCCTTGCACCGATCGCAGGTTTTGAAACCAGGTAAGCGATGCCGTGCAAAACACCCCAGACAATAAAAGTCCAGTTGGCACCGTGCCAAAGGCCGCTTACTCCAAACGTTACCAATATGTTTACCGCATGCCGCTTTTTGCTACAGCGGTTACCGCCCAAAGGAATGTACACATAATCGCGAAACCATGTTGAAAGACTGATGTGCCAGCGCGACCAGAATTCCTGAAGGTTACGGGAAAAATAGGGATGCCGAAAGTTGTCCATCAGGCGAAAGCCCAGCAAGGCTGCGCTCCCGATGGCGATATTCGAATACCCCGAAAAGTCGCCGTAAATCTGGATCGCAAAAAG
>JBKDZK010000916.1:0-3009 GCA_047971205.1 Draconibacterium sp. | reverse complement strand
GGCCATAGATAAATCATATGTTATAAAGCATATTTTTTAACATTGGGGTAACCTTAATTTCTCAAACACACCTTACCTTTGTGTCATAGTTTTAGTTCATAAGTTTAGGTTTGATTAGTTTTATTGGTTTAGTTAGATGAAAGGATGGGTGTTGACCCGTCCTTTTTTGTTTTACAAAACTTTATACCTTTTGCTAATTCATTTTCCCGAAAACCAACTCCTCCCTCGTTTCAAAAACAAAATCCTCTCAATAGACGGAACTTAATCCTCATAGATAAATCATATGTTATAGAGCATATTTTTTAACATTAGGGTAACCTTAATTTCCCAAACTCACCTTACCTTTGTATCATAGTTTTAGTTCATAAGTTTAGGTTTGATTAGTTTTATTGGTTTAGTTAGATGAAAGGATGGGTGTTGACCTGTCCTTTTTTATTTTCCAGACATTTCAAATCTCTAACTTCCTCAATACCTGCTCCCGATAGCTCCTGCTTATGGGTAATTGCCTTTTCCCCATTTCAATGTATTCAGAGGTAAACGATTCAATACTTTTAATTCCTACGATGTACGACCGGTGAATGCGCAGAAAATCATTTTGTGGCAGTTTTGATTCGATATTGGAGATGGTTTCGCGCGTAACCACATTTCTATCCTGCAAATGAATCTTTATATAATCGGCAATGCTCTCAATAAAACGAATGTCTGAAAATTTAATCCGAACCATCTTCCGTTCTGAGCGCACAAAGAAGAATTCGGAATCTTCTGTTTCCGGGACAATTGCTTCATTGCTTTTTACCGGCACATTTTCTTGCATATATTTTTGAACTCCCTTCAAAAAGCGCTCAAACGAAATGGGTTTTAGCAAATAATCCACTGCCTGCAAATCAAACCCATCAACTGCATATTCGCGATAGGCGGTTGTAAAAATTACTTTCACATTGCTGTTAATCGACCGTGCGAGCGACAACCCTGACATTTCGGGCATATTAATATCCAGAAAAATTAAATCGACAGTCTGACTGCTTATTACCTGAAAAGCCTGGATGGCACTTTTACAGGAACCCACCAACTCAAAACTTTCGAGTTTTTCCAGGTGGCTTTCCAAAATTTCGCGGGCCACCGGTTCATCGTCCACCACCAAACATTTAATTCGCATTTCCATTTTATGTCATTTCCAGGTCCACAATGGATAACTCGACCCAATACCAGTTGTTTTCCATCTTGTTATTCAGCTTATATCGATTATGATAATTGAGCTCCAGCCTTTTTCGGATATTTTCCAAGCCGATTCCTGATTTTTCCTTCCCGTTTTTTTCACCGAGCCAGGTATTTCCTATTCTAAAATGCAAAGTATTCTGATCCAGCCGAATATCTACTTCAATGTTCAAAAATTCATCTACCAGGTTACCGTGCTTAAACGCATTTTCAACAAAAGGCATCAGCAACATGGGCGCAACCTGAATTTTATCGCTGATTTCGCCGCTGCTAAATTCCACCTTCAAAGTATCCTTAAACCGTATCTTTTCCAGCTCAATATATTCTTTAATGTGCTGAACCTCTTGATTTAGCTCCACCAACGGCTTGTTAACCTGGTACAAAATGTAGTCGAGAAGATTGGAAAGCTTTAGGATAATTTCCGGCGTTTGCACCGACTGCTTTAAGGCAAAACCATAAATGGTATTTAGAGTATTGAACAAAAAGTGCGGATGTATCTGCATTTTCAGGTATTGCAATTCCTGGTCTTTCATTTGCAGCTGCGTTTCCAGTATTTTATTCTGAAGTTCGCGGTTTTGAGCGGCAGTTTTAAAATTGTGATTCAGCAAAGTAAAAAAGCCAACCGCTCCCGAAACCATGTAAACCAGTATAAGAATAAACAGGAAATTCTTACTCATGGGCGGCATCACGGTAGTATTAAAACTCAGTAAAAAAATAAGACAGCCGTACAAGACTAACACAATAATATACGAGGAAACCACAACTGTATAAAAGCTGTAAAGTGCAAACAATACGTACTTCTTTACCAGCAGATATTTTGGAATCAGGTAATTCACCACAAAGTAGGTAACCGCCATTGTTACGGGCAGCAAGCAACTTGAAAACCAGATGATGTAGCGCTGATCGTTCGAATTATAACTAAAAAAGTAATAAAAGAAGAACCACACTCCGATCCAGAAAAGCAGGTGCAGAAAAATGGTTTTTATCTTCGTTTTTTTGAGCGCGATCATAAAACAATATTACTGAAAATCTGCTGATTCCCTTTCAATTATCGATGGAATGCGGATTTACCCCTTTTTTTGACATAATCTCAGTACAAAATTCCGTTTATACCTTTAAATTTGTTAGAAAGAGTATGGTTCCGGGTATCTGTCGCAATAAAAATAAAGACATGCAGGCTTTCCTTAGATTTGAATCAGTATCAATCAAAAACTAAAAACAATGAAAAGTATTATTGGAAAATTTATCGATGGAGGCCCTGTATTTACCGTGACCATTTTCGCATGTCTAATCATTATTCTTGCCTTGTTCACCGTAGCCCTCCTCAGAAAAGAAAGCCGCCCAAAGCTCATGGACCTGATGAAACACATTGGCTGGTTTGCCGTAGCCTGGGGATTTATGGGAAGAACTTTTGGCCTGATCCATGCCTTTGACGCCGTTGAAGCACATGGTGAACTGACTCCAAGCCTGCTTGCCCACGGTCTGAAAATGGCACTGGTCGATCCGCTGATGGGACTATTCGTTTTTATAGTTGCCCGGTTGGCCATTATTGCATTAGTGGCGATGCGACAGAACTAAAATGCATCTTCTCTCCGGCGATGATCGTCCGTCAACACTTTGGGGCCTAAACTGTTTATCTGTAAAATAACTTTTCAAACATGAACAGAAAGCAAGTTAACTCGATCGACGATGTAATTGAAATCCTTGATTCGATCATTCAGGAATCCAATAAAGAAAATTCTTGAAGTTGACTATCCCCGTGGCAGAGCCAAGGAGTATTACGCCAACTTCATT
>JBKDZK010000915.1:0-11003 GCA_047971205.1 Draconibacterium sp. | reverse complement strand
GCATAGAGGAGAGAGAAATGGAAAGGAGGGAGGAGCCAAAGAGGATAGGAGACAGGATGACTGTGAAGGAGATAAGCAAGGGCAAGAAGGAAGACCGTGCATGGAGGGGAGAGGGGAGGAAGAGAGGAAAGGAGGGAGGGAGGGAGGGAGTAGCCATGCAAACACCAGTAAAGGAATCAAACTAAACGTCACAGTAGTCAATTTTTACAGGTGTGCAGCATCTCAAACCAGTAATCATAACGGCTGGCCTATGGAAGATGTGATTTACGTGCAGGTAGCTGTAGAGGGAGACTGTGCAAGGAAAATTATTGATGTTTGTGTGTGTGAACTACAACAGTGGCTGAATAATGAGATTTGTGCATGTAAAGGTATTTGAGTGCATCTGTGAAGTAGGAGTGTGCCTGAGTTGTGTAACTGTGTGTGTACAGTCATTTGAGTCTGTCTGTGAAGTAAGAGAGTGCCTGACTAGTGAGATTGGGAGAGTAATGTTATTTGAATCTGTCCTTAGCTGGAAATTACAAGTGGCTGAAAGAAACTTTAGTTCATACCGGAAAGATAAACAGGTGATGAATTTAAGCCAGGAGGCACAGCTGATTTACCAGCGGCTTGAAAAAATAGAAAACGAAAAGTACCTTACCGAAATCCAACTGGAATATTACAAAAACCTCCAGCAACACCTCGATGACTCGAAAAAAATATCAGAAATGGTAAGCCCCGCAGTTATGGGAATAAACGACCAGGGCTTAACCAACATGCTCTCGGAACTGATGGAACTGTACAATAAAAGAGAGTTACTAGCATACAGTGTAAAAGAAAAGAACCCAAGCTATCAACTCCTGGAAAAAGAAATTACACTGGAAAGAAACAGCCTGGACGAGTTACTTAAAAATCAGATCAGATCAACAGAATCAGTTATCAGAAGTGCAGAAAAACGTTCGGCTGAACTTGAGCAAAAAATCAGGGAATTACCCGAAACCGAGAAAAACCTGATTGGTATTCAGCGAGAATTCAACCTAAACAACGAAATGTACACCTACCTGATGCAAAAAAGAGCTGAAGCTTCAATTTCCAAGGCCTCAATTGCCCCTGAAGTTCAGGTTATTGATCCGGCATTGGAGGAATCGGCCAAACAATTGGGGCCGTTGCTTATCCGGTACCTCGGAACCGGTATCGTTGGCGGCTTAATGCTCCCCTTTCTCATTATTGCCTTGTTGGGTCTTTTTATCTCTAAAATAGAAACCCGTGAAGAAGTGGAAGCCGCCGCTCACATACCGGTACTCGAAGGCATTGTAAAACACGGGTATAAATCGAAACTCCCGGTACTGCAACATCCCCACTCGGGGATCTCTGAATCTTTCAGAGGACTAAAAACCAATATCAATACAATTCTAAATAAAGACGATTGCAAGGTTGTGTCGGTCAACTCGCTCATTCCGGGTGAAGGGAAATCATTCATTTCCTCCAGTTTATCCGCCATCCTGGCAAAAGGAAAGTACAAAGTATTATTAATTGGGGCCGATTTGCACAAACCGAATCTTCAGGATTACCTGGAAGTGGACAGTTCAAACGGGCTCAGCCACTATTTGCTCGGAGAAAAAAGTATTGAGGAAATCACTTTTGTATCCCCAATTCCCGACTTGCATATTATTCATGCCGGTCCGCCCCAGGAAAATCCTTCCGACCTGCTCGATTCAGATGGTCTGAGTCAACTGGTTCAGGTATGCCGAAAGAAATACGATTATATCATCATCGACAATGCGCCGCTCCTGTTGATTCCGGATGCGATTTCAACCAGTTCTTTCTCCGATATCAGTTTGTTTATTTTGCGCCTCCATCACAGCCATAAAGACGAAACCAAACAAATCAACAGACTGGTTGGTTTTAACCGCATAAAAAACGCGGCTATCGTAATAAACGGAAGCCCTGACCGTGGCTATGGTTACGGGAAAAAATACTGGAAAAAAGGTTATGGAGAATACCGCTTTAAAATGCACATAGCCTGACCTTACTTACTGACTGACCGGCACCCAATTAAACTACATTCCTATCCTCCATTTTTGCACACCACTCAAGTTAATTTCGTGATTAAGAAACAGAGCCCATTTAGTCTGAAATCGAGAACATTACAGAATGTCTTCATTATCTATTAATCACAACTTTAACATTATGGAAACCTTTTTTAAAATTCCGTTTGAGTTTAATCATGCTGCCCTTGAAAAAAGGGTTATTGAAACATCTGAATCGGACAAAGGCTATTGTTGTTTTATCGATAGCAATGTATTGGTTGAAGCGCATAAAAAGCGCACCAGCGGTCTATTAAACATATTAAACAATGCCACTGTAAATTCTTGTGACGGAAGCTACATTGCCATGCTGGTTTCATTTCTTCACAAGAAAGAATACAAAGCCTACAGTGGCCCCAACTTTTTCAACAGGTTTATAAATCATCCGGTTAAACAATGCATTATTGGCAATACGCAAAGTGTTTTCCGGAAAATTAAAAACAAAGTTGAAGAACATAACGGGCATTCCGATCTGCATTTCATTCCTCTACCTTTTAAAAAGGTCAATGAATTTAATTATGCTGCCATCGCGCAAAGCATTAACGAGTTAAAACCAAAGTATATCTGGGTGTCGTTGGGGGCTCCCAAACAGGAAATCTTTATGTCTAATCTATTACCCCATCTAAATACCGGAATTATGCTTGGCGTTGGGGCTGCACTCAACTACTATTCCGGAGAAGTAAAAAGTATTCCTGCCTGGGCCGAGAAATTTCACCTGATTTGGTTTCACCGTATACTAACAGAGCCCAACAAACAAGTTGGAAGAGTTCTAAAAATACTGATTAATACACCCAAAATATTTATCTAGCAAGAAGTCACAAAAAACCAATTGACAATTCCTTCTTCTCTATCCTTTAAGTTTGCAAATTACATTCCGGTTATCCACGCTAAAACAGATACATATTATGAAACTACTACTGATTTTTGGAGCAACGGTTATGAGTTTCACTCTCGTAATGCTCTCAATCCCGGCAATTTTACGGGTTGCCCGTGCCAAACATCTATTTGAGCCCTTTGAAGAACGCAAAGTTCACGTGCAACTGGTTCCATCTTTTGGAGGTGTAGCCATTTTTATCGGATTTCTGCTAACCGTAACGATCTTTTCCTACCAAATGGATTTTCATGCTCCCCGGTATATTATTGCGGCGATCACACTCATGCTTTTCATCGGGCTGAAAGACGACCTGGTTGCGATATCTCCCCGCAAGAAATTCATGATCCAGGTATGGGCCGCACTGATACTGATTGTTTTGGGGAATCTTCGCTTTACCAACCTGCATGGTATCCTGGGAATTTATGAAATCAATTATGTCTCCAGCCTGCTGATCACACTCTTCACAATCATTACGGTTACCAACGCCTTTAACCTGATCGACGGAGTTGACGGACTGGCCTCGGGACTCGCCATTATGGCTGCCACCGTGTTCGGAACATGGTTCTACCTGGCAGGTTATCATACATTTGCCATTGTATGCGCAGCACTCGCCGGAGGATTAGTTGCCTTTTTCCTGTTCAATGTTTTTGGAAATTTCAATAAACTGTTTCTGGGAGATTCGGGCTCACTTATCCTTGGCATTATCTTATCCACTCTTATAATTAAATTTAATGAATCAAATATTGTACAAAATTCTACCTACTTCGTAAAATCAGCTCCAACAGTATCATTTGCAATTGTAATTGTTGCAATGGTCGATATGTTAAGGGTAATGAGCATTCGGATACTGCAAAAAAAATCGCCCTTTTATCCCGATAAAAATCACATCCATCATTACCTGTTAAAACTCTATCGCAATCACCTTAAAGTAACCATTACCTTACTACTGACAAATATTCTATTGATTGGCATCTCCATTCTTTTTAGTTATTCCGCTTTAAATCTGACGGTTCAGTTTCTCTTACTTATACTGATTGCCATGTCGCTCTCACTAATTCCGTGGTTTATATTGCTCAATCGTTTTCCCAAAGCAAGAAACAGAAAACTCAGAAAAAAACTGGATGTACTGCCAACCCTTGTATACCCGTATCATATGAACAATTTCAATGGACTTCGGATGCATGGGGTCAATATTGGAAAAGAAGAAACAAGCGATCGCCGGGAAAAAAGATCAAACGGAAAAGAAAAAATAAGACTCACACAAAACCAATATTCGTAATAAACAAGAGAACGGGATTATTAACGACCTGTAATAAATTTTACAACATATGGTAATTGCTGTTGATTTTGACGGAACAATTGTAACTCATAAATATCCGGCCATTGGTGAAGAAATTCCTTACGCAATTGAGTGTTTAAGACTTCTGCAACAAAAAGGACACAAAATTATTTTATGGACCTACCGCTCGGGGAATGAACTGGATAGGGCGGTTAAATTTTGCGAAAAAAGAGGCCTGTTTTTTAATGCTGTAAACAACAACTTTGAAGAAGAAAAATTTGACAATACTTATAGTAGAAAGATATATGCCGATATCTACATCGACGACCGGAACATTTTTGGGATTCCCGAATGGAAAAAAATATACGAACTAATAACCGCAAAGCCAGACCGAAACCAGCAAAGCGTTTCGCCTCCCATACCGCCCCCGAACCAATAGTCAATCATTGATCACATACCGCCTAAAAATCGATTCATATGTCATACAAAAAAGCATTGATAACCGGTATAACCGGACAGGATGGTGCCTACCTGGCCGAATTTCTGATTAAAAAAGGATACATGGTTCACGGGATAAAACGACGTACATCATTAATCAATACTGAACGTATCGATCATCTTTACCAGGATCCTCACGAAGGAAACAGGAACCTGATTCTTCATTACGGCGACCTGACCGATAGTATGAACCTTACACGCATTATCCAGGAAGTTCAACCCGATGAGATATACAACCTCGCGGCAATGAGCCATGTAAAAGTAAGTTTCGACACGCCCGAATACACAGCCAATGCCGATGGGATAGGAATGCTTCGTATACTGGAAGCAGTGCGTTTGCTAAACCTGGTTGAGAAAACACGTATTTACCAGGCCTCCACCTCCGAATTGTTCGGATTGGTGCAGCAAGTACCTCAAACAGAAAGCACACCGTTTTATCCCAGATCTCCGTATGGGATTGCCAAACTCTATGCCTACTGGATAACGGTAAATTACCGCGAAGCGTATCATTTGCATGCCTCAAACGGGATATTATTCAACCACGAATCGCCCATCCGCGGAGAAACATTTGTTACCCGGAAAATTACGCGGGCACTGGCCAGGATTGCCTTCAATATGCAGCAAACCCTTTATGTGGGAAATTTATCAGCCAAACGCGACTGGGGCCATGCCAAAGACTATGTCAGGGCGATGTACCTTATTCTTCAACAAGACAAAGCGGATGACTATGTTATTGCAACCGGAATTACCACTTCGATACGCGATTTTATTAAAATGACCGCCGAAGAAATGGGCCTGGAAATTTCGTTTCTTGGAAAAGGTGCTGAAGAAAAAGGTTACTTAACCAATATTGATGACCAAAAATTTATTGATATCGTGGGACTTGAATATCTCGACCGGATAAAAAAACGTATTCTCCGCAGAAAAGCTGTCTCCAATGAAGTAGAGCCTGTGATTGCTGTTGACCCGAATTATTTTCGTCCGACAGAAGTCGAATTATTGATTGGAGATGCTTCCAAAGCCCGGAATGTACTGAAATGGGAACCCGAATACAGCCTGGCAGGATTAGTGCAAGACATGATATTGAGTGATTTGAAATTGGCACAGAAAGATGCTTTCCTAAAAAATGCCGGATACAACGTATTTAATTATTTTGAATAATAGCAAATCAAGGTCGTTTTGTCGTTATAAACTTCTCATCAATCTGCCCCTGATTTCCTTGAAGACTGATCCAACTCTCCTAAAATTCAGCTGATAAAACCCGTTTTTTTGAGTATAATTATAAAAATTCGCTGGCAAAACCTACTGAAATATTCTGCCTTGAAAATTGTTTAGATTTAGAAACTAAAAATTCAGTATCGGACATCCAGTGTCATCTTTTAAAATTCTGTTTCTATGAATTATCAACCCAATAAGGATTCGAAAATATATGTAGCAGGTCATAAGGGGCTCGTAGGATCGGCTATCTGGCAGAACCTTCGTAAGCGGGGCTATACAAAACTGCTCGGACTGAACAGAGAAGAACTCGATCTTAAAGACCCCAAAGCGGTTGGCGCCTTTTTCGCTGCACAACAACCTGAATTTGTTTTTCTTGCCGCGGCAAAGGTTGGAGGCAGTATGGCGAATCCGCTGTACCGGGGCCGGTTTATTTATGACACTCTGATGATCCAGAACAATGTCATCCATGCAGCCTACCAACACCGGGTAAAAAAACTGCTATTCCTGGGAAGCACTTGTATTTATCCCAAAGAAGCTCCACAACCCATACCTGAAGATTGTTTGCTTTCGGCTCCGCTCGAATATACCAACGAGCCGTATGCCATTGCCAAAATTGCAGGAATAAAAATGTGTGAGAGTTATAATATACAATATGGCACCAACTTTATTTCGGTGATGCCCACCAATTTATATGGGCCAAACGATAATTTTGATCTGGAAAAATCACATGTACTTCCAGCACTGATCCGAAAAATACATTTAGGGAAATGCCTGGAAGATAACAACTGGGAAGCCATTCGAAAAGATCTCAGCCAAAGACCAGTGGAAAAAGTGAACGGAGAATCGACACACACCGAAATTATGGACATACTAGCAAAATACGGCGTCGCTCTATTGCCGAACGGAACAATGTCAGTAGAAATATGGGGAAGTGGCCAACCTATGCGTGAGTTTCTTTGGAGTGAAGAAATGGCTGACGCATGCGTTTACATCATGGAGAAGGTAAATTTTTCAGATTTAGCATCCACATTCAGCTCCGAAATAAGAAACACCCATATTAATATCGGGACCGGAAAAGAAATTAGTATAAAAAACCTGGCCCAGCTAATCAAGCAAGAAATTGGCTTCGCCGGAAACCTGAACTTTAATACAACGAAACCCGACGGCACACTCAGAAAACTTACCGACGTTTCAAAAATACATGCACTCGGCTGGCACCATACCATGGAAATACCAGAAGGGATAAAAACAATTTACCATTGGTATATCCACCAATAATACAATAACACACCCGAAACTTACAACCACATTTATGAATAAAATTTTAGGAATCTCTGCGTTCTATCACGATTCAGCAGCAGCAATTACGGTTGATGGTGAAATTATGGCAGCAGCCCAGGAAGAACGTTTTACAAGGAATAAGCACACTTCTGATTTTCCGGTAAAAGCCATCGAGTTTTGTCTTACCCACACCGGTTTGAGCATTGATGAATTGGACGCTGTTGTGTTTTACGATAAACCTCTGCTAAAATTCGAAAGGCTGCTCGAAACCTATTATTCGTTTGCTCCCAAAGGGATACAATCGTTTATTAAAGCAATACCGGTTTGGCTGGATGAGAAGCTATTTTTAAAGAAAAAAATTTATGACGGCCTTGCCCAGGTTCATGGTTTCAATAAGAAAAAGCTAAAAATCCTGTTCCCTGAACATCATTTATCTCATGCTGCCAGTGCCTTTTATCCCTCGCCATTTAACGAAGCATCGATACTTACAATTGATGGTGTGGGAGAATGGGCAACTGCATCAATAAGCCATGGTAAAAACGGGACGATTAAACTCATCAAAGAACTTAACTTCCCGCATTCGGTGGGCTTACTCTATTCAGCATTTACTTATTACCTGGGCTTTACAGTAAATTCGGGCGAATACAAACTGATGGGACTTGCCCCATACGGGAATCCCGCTTCGGAAGAAACGCTCCGTTTTATTGAGCAAATAAAACAACACCTGGTAACCATCCATGACGATGGGTCGATATGGCTCAACCAAAAATATTTTAACTATGCTTCGGGGCTAAAAATGGTCCACGATAAAAGATGGGAGACTCTTTTTGGTTTTAAGAAAAAAGAACCGGAAGAAAAAATCCAACAACATCATTGCAACCTGGCTTATGCGATACAAGCGGTTACCGAAGAGATTGTATTAAAAATGGCCCTCGAAGCCAAATCGCTTACGGGAGTTGAAAACTTATGTATGGCGGGCGGTGTTGCCCTTAATTGTGTGGCCAATGGGAAGCTATTAAAATCTCACAACTTCACGGATATTTTTATTCAGCCGGCAGCCGGCGATGCCGGCGGGGCAGTTGGCGCTGCACTGGCTGCCCATTATATGTACTTCGACCAGCCCCGGCACACAAACGGGCAGGAGGACCGAATGAATGGAGCTTATCTTGGCCCCGATTTCTCGGAAAAAGAAATTATGTTGATGTCGAAAAAAAACAAGGCCCGGTTTCGGAAATTTGAAGAATACGACAAACTGGCCTACGAGGCAGCTAAACTTATCAGCGAAGGAAATGTAGTCGGCTGGTTTCAGGGAAGAATGGAATTTGGCCCGCGGGCGCTTGGAAACAGGAGTATACTTGGAGATGCCCGAAATCTCGACATGCAGAAAAGACTCAACCTGAAGATCAAATACCGCGAGGGATTCAGGCCTTTTGCACCTTCGGTATTGGCTGAAGATGCCCCGGAATATTTCGAGCTGGAAACCAACTCGCCCTATATGCTTTTGATTGCGCAGGTTCAGTCGGAACGATGCAAATCCCTGCCAAACAATTATTTCGAACTCGACTTATTCGACCGCTTATATTTTCAACGAAGCGATATACAAGCTGTAACACACCTCGATTTTTCAGCCAGGATCCAGACCGTTCATAAACAAACCAACCCAAGATACTGGGAACTCCTAAATTCATTTAAACAGCAAACCGGCTACGGACTGCTCGTAAACACCAGTATGAATGTACGGGGCGAACCGATTGTGTGCACTCCCGATGATGCCTACCGCTGCTTTATGAGTACCGATATGGACTACCTGGTGGTAAACGACTTTCTATTTGTAAAAACAGAACAGCCTGATTGGCAAAACAAAGAAAAGTGGAAACAGGAATTTAAACTGGATTAATAACATAATAAGCATTATCTAAATTCTAACATCATGGAATATATACAAGACCTTTGGCAATTTATTAAAGAACGAAAAAAGTTCTGGCTCCTCCCTATTGTGATTATCTTATTACTTGTTGGTGTGCTTGTTGTATTTGGAGGAAGCAGTGCAATTGCTCCCTTTATTTATACCATTTTTTAACTTTTTGAGATGCACAAAGAAAAACAATCGTACCTGACGATATTGGTTATATCGGTCGGATTCCTGGCAATCTTTTTTTTAAAAGATTGGAGATGGGCAGCCTGGGTGAGCCTGGCTGTTGGAGTAACCGGGATTGTATCACCTTTTCTGAGCAGAAAAATACATTACTTATGGATAAAGCTGGCAGACATACTGGGATGGTTTATGCCCAAACTAATTTTAGGGCTGATCTTCTTTCTTTTTCTCTTTCCCCTGTCGTTGCTGGCTACCCTGTTCGGGAAAAAAGATCATTTGCAACTGAAACCCAAAACAGGTACAAGCTCCACCTACTTATCGTTCAACAGAATGGTTGACAAATCCTATTTCGAAAAACCCTGGTAAAAAAATCTGAAAAATAATTCTTATGGAAAAATTGCGGAACGAAAGAAAAAAGTTCTGGAACGGGTTCAATATTGCTTTGGTTTTGGCATTTACAGCCATTTCAGCTTATGTGTACATCGGATTTTTCTTTCCCGATAAATCCTTTGTACGCATCAGCTGGATAGTGGCAAGGTTACAACTTGCTATTTGGTTGTTTTTCCCTGTAGGAGTTATTGTTTCGATAGCGTTCTACCGGGCAGTTTATTTGGGTGCTTTAAAGCTCGGCTCGGTCATCTTTCTGCTGTTTGTCTTTTTGTTCTTCTTGTTAGCCTTTTACCCATATGTAGAATATAAATACTCAAATGGTGTAAACCAACGCATGGAAAATGTTCATGCCTTTCTGCACCTTACCCCCAACGAGATTAAAGTAAAAAACGATAGTAGCTTTACAATCTTCTGTTTGGGAGGATCTACTACCGAATTCCAGGATCATTCGGGGCGGGACTGGCCGGCAATGCTCGGAGAAAGAATGAAAACCGATTCCGCTTTCAGCAATATTGAAATATACAATGGCGGAAAACAATGGTATACTTCCCAACATATTCTGACCAATTATATTCAAAACCTGAAAAGCCTAAACCCAAATGCTATTATCGTAATGGAAAACATTAACGACCTGCTTCAGAATGCCGACTTTTCAAAACTAAGTAAAGGTGAATTCAGGGAGGACTACGGACATTTTCTGGGGCCTTTCAGCAACATCATTAAATACAATGGCTTTACTGCCCTAACAACCCAGGCCTTTAAAAAACTGTGGTACCAGGATGCTCCCCAGATCATCGAAACAGATTATTTCCCGGGGTTAAATTCGTTTGAAAAAAACCTGAAAGCCCTGATTGAGTTGGCCCAAGCCGATCAAACATTGGTAATTTTAATGACTCAACCCAATATTTACAAAGAAGATATGAGCAAAGAAGAATTGCAGGCACTAACGATGCTCAATTATGAAGCCATTGGGAACGGAAAGTACTGGAGCTATAATACGGTTTATACCGGGATCAATTTATACAACAACAAAATAAAGCAAATTGCCAAAGAAGAAAATGTTGAATTAATCGATCTGGAAAAAAAGATTCCTAAATCGCTCGATTACTTTTATGACGACGTGCATTACCAGGATAAAGCCTATGATGTAATTGTGGAGAATTTAACTGAAGAGTTAAGCAAAATTCTGCAAAAACAGGATATCCCCAACCCAAATAGCATTTCGGGACAACCACAATAAAAAAAAAAGTCGCTAGACAAACTAGTAATTAATTTACTGATTATTAGCAAATTAATATCATTTTT
>JBKDZK010000914.1:0-9996 GCA_047971205.1 Draconibacterium sp. | reverse complement strand
TGAAAACCGAATTTTCTTTATTTCACCCCTCTGTCAGCCATAGAGGCTGACATCTCCCCTCAATGAGGGAGAAAAAGCGGAACCCCATGGCAGAGCCAAGGGGAATTATTAGATTAAAATTATTTCCTTTGTACTTGAAGCACAGAGAGCACATTATGTATAATTTCTGACAATCATCAATGTTTATGCCCGTGCTTTTTTAGTCATTTGCAAAAAATTTTCAGATCATGGCATTCCTGACAAAAGACAAGATTTTTAGTAAACTCTGGTTCAAACACTATTTGTTTATTGTTATTGGCTCTTTCATTCTGGCCTCCTCTTTTGTATTCTTTATTACACCGCATAAAATTGTTCCGGGAGGTGTTTACGGTATTTCCATCGTGGTTCACTACCTCACCAAGGGCGTATTTTCTTTTTGGCCCGACGGCATCCCCGTGGGTTTGTTTGCCTTAGTGCTGGATATCCCGCTGATTATTGCCGGGATAAAAATTCTGGGGCCGCGCTTTGGCGTAAAAACCATTATGGGCTCAATACTCACCGCCACGTTTAACGACCTGATCACCTGGATGCGTCCGGTTGCAGCCGACGTGCCGCTGGTAAACGACGTGCTTTTGTCGTGCGTATTTGGAGGTGTGCTGGCCGGGTTTGGTTTGGGACTGATTTTTAAATCGAGAGCGACCTCGGGCGGATCGGACATTATTGCCATGATTATTGCCAAATATACACGTTTACAACTGGGCCGCCTTATGATCTATGTCGACTCGGTGATCGTTTTATTTGGCTTGCTGGCCTTTGGCGACTGGGCTATCCCCCTGTATTCGTGGGTAGTGATTTTCATAACCGGAAAAGTGATCGATATAACACTGGAAGGAGCCGACTACAACAAGGCGCTTTTTATTATTTCGAAACAACATGCGCTTATAAAAGATAAACTGCAGAACGACCTCGAACGTGGTGGCACTTATTTTAAAGGAAAAGGCATGTACACCGACGAAGACAAGGAGATAATTTATACCGTGGTAAGCCGTCGCGAAGTCGCCATTCTGGAAGAATACATCAGCAAAATCGATCCGGATGCCTTTATCACCATCATGGATACCAAGGAAATTCTGGGTGAAGGTTTTCAGAACCTGAATCAGAAAGTAAGCGGGTAAACACCAAAGGCTCTCTAACCGATTTTTATGCATCGTCTGGCTGACGAAGGCTGACCAAACAGTTTTTCATGCTTTGTCTGGCTGACATGAGTTGACCGAACAGTTTCTCATGGCTTGTCTGGCTGACGTTTTAAGGAACAAACTTACGGAGAGTAATCCCAACTTTTAGTGTATTCCACCTTCAGTAGTGATTTTCTTTTTACCTTTAAAAGCACGCACAAAAAGAAAATGTATGATTATTGTCTTTGTGGCCTACCTGCTTGTACTGATAGCCATTGTAGCCTATTCTGCACGACGTTCTAAAACCAACAACGATTTTGTCATAGGCGGAAAAAAGATTTCCGGTTGTTCTCGGCAAAGTTCAAAGGCACACAGCGCAGTTTTGGGGTTCTTTCGTCGCTGATCATTATCTTCTTTTTTGTTTTGTACATTATTGCACTCGGAATTGCGGCCACCAACAACATCAACATTGCCAACGCCATTACGCAGGCCAGTTACACCGTTCCGCTCAATGCAGATGTGGAAAACCTGGCTGCTTGATGTCACCGGAATATCGGAACGCCTGGCAAGCTATGTGCTGGCCTTTTTGTTGGCGGTGGTGTTTAGCCTTTTGTTTCCGGAAAGAAAAAAATGAAACCCCGGTACAAGGTCCGGGGAAACACCATTTTAAAACCTACCAAAAACTAACCTAAAGTTTTTATCGCACAACGACTTGGTACAGTCATCGCTTTCGCACCAATACCTGATTTTAAAATCCTGGTAAATCTCTCTTACTAGTAAGCCGGCATTATCAATTCTGGCCTTTATTACATAATCACCATTTGTCTGCCAGCCGGCATTATCATCTTTTACACGTACCAGGTTGCAATTATCATTAGAAGCGTCAGCATCGTTTTCTCCCAGTCCTACAGTGTGTGGACGCCCTGCCCGTTCATCCTTGTCATCACTCGCGGTTGGATCGCACACCCCGGACTCGCACCAGCATTTTGTGCTGATATTACTGATACGGATTTCAATAATATCTTTGTTGTCGAAACGTAAACCATCTGACATATTAATTATTTCCTGCCCCGAACTTCCGGCGGTACGATGCAGGCTAACAGTGCTCCGGGTATTTTGATTCAATGGATCTTTCGCATTCACATTAACCACTTCAACATCGAGGCTGATATCTCCGCAATAACAGTCGTCTTTTGCCTGTTTAAATTTAAATTTATAAGTATCCGAGCATTCCACAGCTTCGCACCCTTCCGCTTCGCAAGTCCAGGTTACCTGTACTTCCACGGTTTGGCGGGTTTCATTCGGATTAAATACCAATAATGCCGGTACATAAACTACGTTGCTTACTTCGCATTCTACGTTATTACATTCCCGACAATTAATATCAGTCCCGGTAAACCGGAGTGTCAGCGGCCCTTCGGGTAATTCTATTAACGATGGCTGCGAGCCCAGTTCTACAAAACCGATTACCTGATTATTTTTTAACACATTGGCAAATACCTTATTTCCGTACGTGGAAGTACAACGGCATTTGGGTGTCCGTATCAGGTAAAATGGTGTGTGCACGGAAGTAAGCCCTTCCCCCGTGTTGCCATCAAAAGCATCGATAGCCACAGCATAGTTTCCTTCTGCTGTTACTGTACGGTTTAATTCTTCGGAAAAAAAGGAAGTTGTTTGCAGGCTTTCTTTTACAAAAACAGGTCTCATTGAATACAGTTCTTCCTGATTTTCAATAATATATTCTTCGCCCAAGTCATAAATTTTTACCTGATAATACACCGAAGGCGGCATTCCAAACCCTTCCCATTTTATATCCAGTGAACCGGGAGTAATTTCCTCACTGTTGGCAGGCGAAAGAATTTTGATAAATGACGGAGCGGGCTGGTCTATTTTTGCCATTAGTGAAAAACCTCCTGAAAGCAACGCCTTAACATTGAGGTCGGAAGTAAAAGTACCGTCCGGGGCAACCTGATCCGGATTTATTTGTAGGGTTTGCGTATTCCCCCCATCAATGGTAATCACTGAAGGGCTAAGGTTGGTAACCTGAACGTCAACCAGCTTTTCAATGTTTTGGAGGCCACTAACCTTAATATTTACCTTTGTTTGCCCGCCTTTTGCCAGGGTAAGTTTGTCGGCACTAAGATTGAGATCGGCAACGTGTACCTCCTCTTCCAACTGCATTTCGCCCTCCGAAAGTTGTAGGATGTTACTACCGGTTACATTTTCAGGGACTTTTACAAACAGTCCCTCTGGCGATTCTGCCACAATTACAACATCTTCATCGCCCAGTTTCAGGCCTGTATTCGCAGCCCTTCCATCAAATACTCCGGAAATCATTTCTGTTTCGCCGCTTCTTAGCAGTCCGGGGATACGAAAATCATTACGTATAACCGGAAGGCCTACCATTGAAATACGCGGTTCGGAATTAACGGGTAAATCTGCCACACCCAGCTCCCTTCCGTTTGTATCCCGTAATATCAGCCTAACCATACCTTCGGTGAAATCTGCGGGAAGTTGCCAGTTTAATTTTTGCTTGTCAACCAGAGTTTTTTCGTCTTTCATTTCAATAACATAGCCATTTAAAATCTTTTGATTTTTTGTTATTTGCTTTGTATTCTTTCCATTAGGTTCGGTGATAACGGTTCCGGAAATTATATCACCCGAATGCAGATTGGCCGGAAGGTATGTAGTTACCACTCCTTCCGATGTTTCGAAAACCACACTGGTAAGACCATTTTCAGAGACTGTGTTTGGACTTTTGTTTGTTTGTGCAAAAACCACCTGGCTTATTGCAAATACAACTAAAGTTAAAAAGAATGGTTTCATAGCTGTAAGTTTTTTTTAGAGAGTTATAGATATCAAGATATTCTATTTTTACAAACCAGTCAATCAGCACCTTTCCATATAATACGCAATATTTGTTATATTTGGATGCACAAAAAACTGTAACTCTAGTTGTTTCAAGCACTTTTGAAAAAGATTAAGACATCTCAAACTAGATTATCAGACGTAAAAAAGATGCTCGTGGCAGCGCTTTGCAATGTAGTTTATGACATAAAATATATTTTGACATTTTAATTCATTTTTGGGTCATTAAATAAACTGTTATCTTCGTGCCTCGGCTAAAATATTATGGAATTTTCAGGTAAAACAATATGGGTGACCGGAGCTACTTCGGGGATCGGAAAAGAAGTTGCACTGGCACTTTCAAAAGAAAAATGTACACTTATTCTTTCGGGGAGAAACGACGCCGCGTTGGAAGAAGTTGCCTCTCTTTGTACTGGCAACGGGAGCACCGCTTATCCGGTTTCTTTTGACCTGGGGAACATACCCACCATTGAAGCTGCCTGCCAAAAAGTAAACGCAAAAGGCCTTGTTCCCGATGCTTTGTACCATTTTGGAGGCATCAGCCAGCGTGCCCTGGTGAGTGAAACACCGCTGCATGTAGACCGGAAAATTTTCGAGGTGAATTATTTTGGCGCCATCGCCCTTACCAAACTGGTTTTACCGGGTATGATTGCCAAAGGCGACGGCCACATTGCTGCCACATCAAGCATAGTTGGCAAATTCGGATTCCCGTACCGTTCGTCGTATTCGGCTTCCAAACAGGCCTTGCATGGTTTTTTTGAAAGCCTTTTAGCCGAAAATAAACAAAACAACATCCGCGTATCAATGATCATCCCGGGATTTATCAGTACCAATATCTCGGTAAATGCGGTAAACAGCTCGGGCGAGGCGCATGGCAAGCTCGACGAAAACCAGGCTCGTGGAATGCCCGCTGATCAATGTGCAAAAATCATTTGTAAAGGATTAAAAAGGGAAAAGAAAGAGATACTGGTAGGTAACAAGGAAATTATAATGGTTTACATTCGCAGGTTTTTGCCGCGATTATATTACTATCTTGCGTCGCGTGTAAAACCGATGTGATATTAAAATGGAAGTCAGAGTATGAAGGAGCAGATTAATGGCATACAACAGTTAGGAGTTGGGGTTGAAAATTTTCACGGAGCATGGAAATGGTACCGCAAGCATTTTGCGATGGACATCAGGATGTTTGAAGAAGAAGCAACTGCAGAGTTAATGCTGGCTCACACCGATGGCGAACCCCGGAAAAGACATGCCGTTCTTGCATTGAACATGCAGGGAGGAGGCGGATTTGAGATTTGGCAGCACACCGGGAAAAAACCCACCCTCTGCCCTTTCGATCTCAGCCTGGGCGATTCGGGAATTAACATCGGCAAAATAAAAACGGCTGACATTCAGGCGGCATACGACAAGTTCAAAGCATCGAAACTCAATATTTTAACCCCGATCACGAAAGACCCGTCGGGCAACGATCATTTCTTTCTGAAAGACATTTACCAGAATATCTGGGAGTTTAAAACCAAAAAGGAAATTTTCAGGAAAAAGGAAAAATCAGTGAGTGGCGGGGTAATCGGAGCCATTATCGGTGTTAAAAACATGGAGGAAAGCCTGCCCGTTTACCAGGATATATTAAGCTACGACCAGATCGTTTACGATAAAACCGGACAGTTTGAAGACTTCAAAGGATTGCCCGGAGGCGATAAAACATTCCGCCGTGTACTGCTCAAACATTCCGATGTAAAACAGGGGGCATTCAGCCCGTTTTTCGGCCAATCGGTGATTGAGTTGGTAGAAGCACAAGACTACGAACCACGTGACATTTACGAAGGCAGAATCTGGGGCGACCCCGGATTTATCCACCTGTGTTTTGATATCAACGGCATGGATGCCTTCCGTGAAAAGGCAAAACAATTGGGGCATCCTTTTACCGTCGACAGCGCCAAAGCAATGGAATCGTTCGACATGGGAGAAGCCGCCGGTAACTTTGCCTACATTCAGGCTCCGGAAGGAACTTTGATTGAATTTGTAGAAACCCATAAAATTCCGATTCTCAGGAAAATAGGCTGGTACATCGATTTCAGGAAACGGGGCCATCACCCGCTGCCCGACTACGTGCTAAAGCTGTTCCGGTTTATGCGGGTGAAAGACCGCCAGAAAAAGTAACCATTTTTTGAAGCTGGTTGGCTCTTTTAACAGCCAACAATCAATACCAGAAAGCACGAATAACAAACTGACAATTTTAACAAGATGCAAAATACCCTGGTTTTCATTCTGTTTTGCCTGCTAAGCGGAAAGCTTATAGCAGCAGACCCGGTTAAATATGAAAAAGCCGACAAGCAAGTGCTCGAAAGTGTTTTTGAGGCTCTCAAAACAAAAAAAGATGCGTCGACAGCCGAGTTGGTAGTCGCCACCGGCATGCAGTTTCTGAATACGCCTTACGTAGCACACACGCTGGAATCGGAAAAAGAAGAGTTGATCATTAACCTGCGGGAACTGGATTGTACCACTTTTGCCGAAAACTGTCTTGCCATTGCCCGAACGATAAAAAACGGTCAACCAAAGTTTGAAAAATTTATCAACCAATTGCAGCAATTAATGTACCGCCAAGGAAAAATAGCGGAATACACTTCGCGTTTACACTATTTCAGCGACTGGATTTATGAGAACGCTCAAAACGGAGCAATCAAAGACATTTCTCAGCAGTTTTGTAACACTCCCTTCCCGCTTCAGGTAGATTTTATGAGTACGCACCCCGACAGCTACAAGCAACTGAAACAAAATAGCGCGTGGGTAGAAGAAATGAAAACCATTGAAGCGGCTATCAGCAAAAGAACAATGTATTATGTTCCGGTTGAAAAAGTGGAAGAAGTGGAAAACCAGCTAAAAAGTGGTGATATTATTGGCATCACGACCTCTGTAAAAGGGCTTGACATGACACATGTGGGAATTTTAATAAAAGTAAACGGACGAATACACCTGATGCACGCTTCTTCTAAATTAATGAAGGTGGTGATTTCAAAAGAGCCGCTTTCCGAATACCTAAAGAGTGAGAAAAGCAATACCGGCATTATGGTTGTAAGACCATAGTGGCAGTTTTTTGCTTTAATCAATACTAAATAAACCTGAAACATTGAAATTTTCCAAAGGGTTTGATTAAACATATTAAATCGAATTAAGTAATTTGCAGTAGTTATCATAAATTTTTGAGCTATGAAGAAAACAATCAAAGGAACTTTTCTTGCATTATGCATTATGTTGGGGAATATTATAGTTGGAAATGCACAGGAACTGGGAGTTCGTTTTGGCGATGTATCAGGAGGTAATGTGGCGATCGACGGAATTTTCAGTACCGGGAAGTTTAGCCGTATCCATGCCGACGTTTCTTTTGGCGATGGGATGGGCGTTGATTTGATTTGGGATTTTATTTACCGTCCGATCACCGACGAAGCCTTTAACTGGTATTTAGGGGTAGGACCTTACGCCGTTTTCGACGACCCGTTTTGGTTGGGGGCCGCTGGCGAAATTGGGCTGGAATACCGTTTTAATTCCATCCCGATCTCTTTTAGTGTTGACTGGCGGCCTGAACTTAGCCTTATAGAAGAAACCGACTTTCATGCCGGGGGATTTGGGTTCAACATTCGCTACGTATTCAATTATTAGCATAAAAAGTGAATACACAAGAAAAGAGGCTGTTCTAAATGAACAGTCTCATTTTATATTTCATCAACAATGGATTATAACAGAATAGTAACCCCTACTTTTCCACCCGAAAATACGTTTCCTCCGCCTAATTCAAGGTTCACTCCAATTTTATCGGAAAAGAAATACCTGCCGCCTACCTGCGCATTCAGGTACAAACCTGACGAACCGCTTCCGCTGTAATGACCTAGTTCATTGCCATCGTATTTGGAATTAAAAATAGAATATCCCAGTGATAAACCGGCATAAAAATCGAACTCAGAAGGAATGTTCAGTACTTCGTTGAAGTGATAGTTTGCCAAGCCTGAAATAGAAGTATAGCTGGTTTTCCATTTCCCGTAGCCGTAGGATTCGGACTTGCTTCTGTACGAAAGCTCACCACCTACCGAAATGTTATTACCAATGCCGTATTCCAGGCCACCGTAAACCGGCAATCCCCAGCTCGAGAAACCAAGACCCGTATTAATCTGCATTGCTCCCTTTTCCAGCGGCGCCTGAGCTACGGTTGCCAAACTGATAAAGAAAACCGCAATAAAAAATAAAACCCTTTTTTTCATAATTATTTTGATTAAAAATTCTGTTTGTCAACATTTTTGATGGATTATCTATACAAATATAAGACAATTAACTCGTTAATACTTTATTTTACCTCCATTTTTTGTTACCGATTCCAAAAGATTGATTGCATTTATTTAACTCACATTAAGCATCATTTACTCAACCTAATAGTAGCAAAAACAAACTTCTCATGGAACTCTGTGCGTCGTAAGCAAATTAATATATGATCGTAAAAATAAGAGCAATCACCTACTTTGTATTTCCTCCTAAAAAACTTTTAAGGCTGATTTACCAAATATTATGCATGCAATTCCTCAAAATTCCCTCCTTTCCCGACATCTTTCATTTTGAAATACCGGCGAAGCAAAACTTTCTTTAAATCACGAACAATTACCTGGTGGGCGATAATCTCCAGGTGGGAATAATACGGGAGTTCCTGTTGGGCTTTTTGGATTTCGCGATCAGTAATATCGACCTGGTATAGCACGGAAAGCAGTAAATCGTAGTTCCGTTCAACCAAAGTGGCAATTTGATGAATGAGTTGATTGTGCAGCTCTTCGTAAGCATGCTCGGTGTCGCCCGAGAAAGTGATCTCCACGCCAAACATGCCAAAGTCTTTCATAATCTGCTCGGCCGTTTGCTGTACTATTTCTGCCCTGCTTAGCAGTACATCTACATTTTGATTGGTTACCTGTGGAAGATCCATGCCTTGATTTTTTTTCAAAGATACAATTTATGCTTTATCACCTCCCCCCTTTTTCGCTTCCTGAAAACTCCTTTGCGAACATAAAAAATCATTCTAAATAGTCGATGCAGCAGTTCATCAAAAAAATTGAGATATAACAAATTAGCCTTAATATTTATTTGGATCAGCTTTGGAAACGAACAGCGGTGGCAATTTTTGCATACATTCGGTTATCATTTTCCGTTTTATCAAAAAGAGGAATTCATGGCGAAGTATAGAAAATCTGAGGAAGGATACAGAACACTGACACTGGGAGAAGAAATTTTCAACAGCATAACCCACGGAATCGGAACTTTGCTGAGCATTGCGGCACTTGTGCTATTAGTGGTGTTTGCAGCCGTTAAGGGAACTGCCTGGCATGTGGTAAGTTTCAGCATTTTTGGATCTACGCTGGTGCTTCTTTACCTGGCTTCTACGCTTTATCACAGTTTTACAAAAGAAAAGATCAAAAACCTGTTTGTCCGCTTCGACCATGCTGCCATTTTTTTACTGATAGCCGGCACGTACACGCCCTTTGTTCTGACCACCATTCGAGGGGCGCTCGGCTGGACTTTGTTTGGCATTATCTGGGCGCTCGCCATTATCGGTGTTGTAATTCGGTCCATTTACCTTACCCGTTTCAGAAAACTGATGGTTGGCATTTACCTGGCCATGGGCTGGATGTTTTTGATGGCAGTGGTGCCAATGGTAAGAAATCTTCCCACTTCAAGTATTGTATTTCTGTTTGTTGGCGGAGGGTGTTACTCTGTAGGTGTTATTTTCTACGCATGGCGCAACCTGAAATACGGTCACGGAATATGGCACCTGTTTGTACTGGCCGGAAGCATCATGCATTTCTTCTCGGTTTTATACAGCCTGAAATAAAGAAAATTCTTGAAGTTGACTATCCCCGTGGCAGAGCCAAGGAGTATTACGCCAACTTCATTTCAGCTAAATCGCTGAAAATCGAATTTTCTTTATTTCACCCCTCTGTCA
>JBKDZK010000913.1:0-1781 GCA_047971205.1 Draconibacterium sp. | reverse complement strand
TGATCCCGAGATTATCTTACCCATGATCGATGTGGGTTATCTTAGTTTTTTCTTCGGAAAGGGTAAGCCCCCGTGCCTGAAGAAACTCACGCACGATAGGTAATATCTCTTGTTCCAACATTTCCTTGGTTCTGCCAGTGATAATAAAATCATCGGCATACCTTACTACATTTACTTTGGGGAAATAGGCCTGACCTTTAACGGTTCTCCTTTTGTACTTCTCCCTAAGTGTCGCTTCCAATCCGTCAAGTGCCATATTAGCAAGAGTCGGGGAAATAATACCTCCTTGTGGTGTCCCTTCATGTGTTGGGAACAATTCCTTATTGAAAACAAAACCGCATTGTAACCATTTTTTCAAAACCTGTTTATCCATCGGGATATGGTTTAACAGCCAATCATGGCTGATATGGTCGAAACAGGCTTTAATGTCGCCCTCCAAAATCCATTGAGCTGACGAACCTTTACCTAAATCGCAGAAACATGCATCAATTGCATCTGTTGTGTTGCGTTCCTTACGGAAACCGTAAGAGTTTTTATCGGCAGTAGTTTCTGCAACAGGTTCCAGTGCCATTAAATAAAGTGCCTGCATTGCACGGTCTTTCATTGTCGGAATCCCCAAGGGGCGTAATTTTCCGTTTTTCTTTTTAATATGAATCCGTCTTAACGGCTGGGGGTGGTAGCCCCGTCTTTTCAGGTCATAAATTGCCTGAAACTTAGCGTTGGATGTTGCCCATACAACATGGTCAACACCTGATGTCCTTTTACCTTTATTAGAGGTAACCCGTTTAATTGCCAATGCTTTGGCAAAGAACGAGTGTGTCAGCGTCCATTGTAAAGCTTTCACTTTACCATGTCTGCCTTCATTTAGAGCCTTTACAATACGCGCTTGTAGCTTTTTAACCGCCATTTCACAACTGTTCCAGTCGATGCTTTCCCAGTTGTTCCATGTTTGGTCAGTAGATGCACACGATGTAGTTAAATCGTTCATTTGCTTTTCTTCTTTTAAAAGTTCTAAAAGTTTCTTGTAAAGAGTTACCATGCGGAAGTCTGCCCACTTTCGTGTGGGATAATGTTTCAACCCCTATCCGCTTCATTACAAAGCGGCATTCGCTTTTTCCGCGTTCCTATACCCGCATTCCATTCGGCTTCCCTTACGGTCTGCTTACCCCGAAAACGGGGAGAAATACGGGCTTACCATGTTCCGTATAAATGACAAAAGAATGGGTTAGAATACGTCTATCCACCGGCAGCGCTTTGTTCGTGTAACCCCAGCGTGGAAAAGGTTATCCGGCTGCATCCCTTTTGGGTTAGAGCCTAATCAGTATCGTTTGGCTCATTCGAAGTTACGATGTTTAAGCAACGGTTCACAATATGTTATTCATACCATTCAGCCTTGTTCCCACATTGTTTGATACTAACAATGGTTGCCTTCCCCTCGCGGTTCAGGCTCCTCCTTTCGGAAGGGCTACGTTGTCAGGATAGCTTCACACAATTTGGTTACCTACTCTTGCATGTATCCATAGGCTACTGTTGACGAAACAACAGGTTCAATCAGGCTGCCGCACGTTTGCAGCAGTCAGTAAAACATTCATTTACACGACTTTCATGTCGCACCCAGGCCTCTTCGATACAGATTACTTTGCGGGTGTTTTTCAAGCGTCGCATCTTTTTTAGGAAAATGTCCATGATAATCAGCGTGGCCACCGGAAAAATCACAGGGTGGTCTTTGATATTATCCAGCTCGAAGACCAGGAAAGGACAGCTGAAAAACTCATCGGTTT
>JBKDZK010000912.1:0-1996 GCA_047971205.1 Draconibacterium sp. | reverse complement strand
GCCACTGGAATTACGATCGTAGGATTTTTATTTAATTTCTTGCAGCTGTAAAATGGTTAAAAAGCACGGTTTTCTTGCTATTCTGATCCTGTTGGTGGGAGCTTTGCTCATCCTGCTGTTTAGCAGGGATAAGTTGTATGACTATATCTCGGGGCAGATGCAACAGCAGAACTCGGAGCAGGAAAACTTTGTGGCCAAACAGTTTGTACAATCCAACTACAACTATGCTGAAAACGGGAAGGATTTTGAGTTCACACTGCTTCAGTTTAAATCATCGGGATGTACGATTTGTAAACAGATGGAGCCCGTTTTAGAAGAAATCAGAAACTGGAGCGGGGCAAAAGTGAATGTTCAGCTTATTCAGATCATGAATCCCGACAGCCAGGAAATGATGAAATATTTTGGAGTTTCGGCAGTGCCGATGCACATTTTACTCAATAAAAACGGGGAAGAATTTTCGCGCAGTTATGGCTTTATTTCAGTCAATGACCTGAAATCCCGTTTTCATGAAAATAAAGGGAGCAATACCAACTGACCGTGAAGCTTGGTGTGCTTTGTCGGTGTAAATAAGTACCTTTACAAACAAAGGCAGGTTGCCAGCATGATGTTAATTTCCCGCCTTTTTTTATTTAATACATATTTACAAATATGAGACTTTTTTTTGTCCTTCGGGGCAATTCGCCCGGGTTTGTGTGTAATTGCCTAATAATAAGCTAATTGTGAAAAATATCTGTAATGTGGCGATTAGTGCGAAAAATATTTCTTTCTGATGGTCATAAAAATCTGACTTATTGCACAACACTTAAACTATTCCAAACTTTGCAAAGTTAAAAATTGCACAATACAGCCATCAAATGAAGTTGACTCATCTGGTATTAATAACATTCTTAACATTGGGAGCTACAAGCTGCCAATCTCAAAATAGAAATAATATGAACGAACAAAGCAATCCTTTGCTCTGCAACCCGGAAAGCGGAGTATGTGAAATACCCGCAAATCCCCAGGACTCCGCCGGCACCAGCAACATTCAATCAAAAGACAAACCGGTAAAAGTTATTTACTATACCGATCCGATTTGCTCTTCGTGCTGGGGAATTGAACCGCAGCTGCGAAAATTAAAACTGGAATACGGGAACAGCCTCGAAATCGAATACCGAATGGGTGGCTTGTTGCCCGACTGGAGTTACAACAGCGGCGGTATCAGCAAGCCTTCTGACGTGGCTTCTCACTGGGACGAAGTAAGCATTTACTACGATATGCCCATTGACGGCGACCTTTGGCTCGAAGACCCGTTGTCGTCTTCTTATCCTCCGTCCATAGCTTTTAAAGCCGCACAATTACAAGACCAAGAAAAAGCCCTGGCATTTTTGCGTGAAATACGTGAAATGGTCTTTCTGCAAAAAAAGAACATTGCCAAATGGGAACACCTGGAAACAGCTGCCAGGAATACCAGTTTAAACATTGAGCAATTCAAAGCAGATTACAACGGAAGAGCCCCCGAGTTATTCGATGACGATTTGAAGCAGGGCCGGGAATTGGGGGTCAGAGGCTTTCCAACGATGTTTTTTACCGATGCCAACGGAAGAACAGAAACCGTTTATGGATCAAGACCTTATTCCTTTTTTGAAGCTGCGGTGTTAAAACTTCATCCGGCGGCACAAAAAGTGAATTACGAAAAAAGCCTCGATTTTGCGTTTTCTGAATACCACACCCTAACGGCCCGGGAATTTTCAGAACTAACAGATATACCCAGAAACGAAAGCGAAAAGGTGTTAGATGAGCAGACAGCCAATGGGGGCTTAAAAAAATATACGACCAGAAACGGATCTATCTGGCAGGTAAACTCCCAACAAAAGTAAGCGAATAAATTCTTTCGAATTAATAAAGAAAATTCTTGAAGTTGACTATCCCCGTGGCAGAGCCAAGGAGTATTACGCCAACTTCATTTCAGCTAAATCGCTGAAAACCGAATTTTCTTTATTTCACCCCTCTGTCA
>JBKDZK010000911.1:0-4999 GCA_047971205.1 Draconibacterium sp. | reverse complement strand
TCCTCGTCTTTCAGGAAGTGGGTGGCAAAGCGCAGCAGTTTTTTGCTTACCGGTAATACACTCGTTTTAAAATCTCGGGCAACCATGCTTTTTTGTTTGCTTTTCTGCTTCTTGTTTGTTGTTTTCAAAGTTAAGACGTCGGCTCCCGAAAAGCATTACATCAGAATAAAGAATTTTTTTGAAAAAACAGGACCCGTTTCATTTTTAACTATTTCGATACAATGAGATTGCTTCTCCCGAATAATCGGGATAGCAATGACAAAAAAAAGTGTTGCTCTACCCCCGGCTTACTCCGGTACTTCTTCGAAGCCATCGGCTGCAGTCGTCCCCCTACGAGTAGGGGGACAGTTGAGGCCGACTGCTCCGCCGTACGGAGTGTGGCCGAAACGGGGGGTGAAAAATATAATCTACCTGTCATTTACTCATTATACGCTTTCTAAAAAAAGGATGGTGTCTCGCAATGACGATTCTGAAAGGTTGCTATCTTGGCGGGAGATGTTGGGCTTGTCCAAAAAGTAAATGTCACGCAAAGCGCGCTAAGATTTACACAAAAGCACGCAAAGAGAGGAGCTGATTATGAGTAATCTGCGACCTTTGCGCTGCTTTTGTTTCTTTGCGTGAACCTGATTATACTGATTCTTGGATAGCACCAACACCTTCCCGTTTTAAGAAACTTCTATGTGGGTCATTGCGATACGTCGGTCAGGCGACGGACGGAGAAGCAATCTTAATGATTTACCTGGCACTAATGATAAAATATGTCTTATGAAAGGGGAGAACAAAAAATCCGGGACATTGCCCGGATTTATCACCTGTATTTGCTATATGTTTAGCTGAAAATCAGCTTAGTTTCAAAACCAGTATGGTGTCAATTTTGTCTCTTTTTTCCTTCGGAATAGTAAGTAGTATGCCATCTTCTGTTTTCTTAAACTGTACTTTTTCGCCACCGTCAAAATAAACAGCCGATTTAATTTTACCCGGCAACGAAGGGATCAAAAGTTCATCGTCCTGCATTTCCAGCACGTGGATATACACATTGCCGTCTTTGTCAACCGTAGTGGCTCCCCATTCCTGCGGGCGAATCGGGCCTCTGCGTGTGCCGTAAATGGTTTCGCCGTATTTGTCGAGCCACTGGCCCATCACCATCAGGGTGTCAATGTTTTCGGGCTGAATTTTACCGTTGGGCATCGGGCCGGTGTTTAACAGGAAATTAGCCCCGTAACCGGCTGCTTTTACCATGGTCTGGATCAGCTTTTGCGATGATTTGTATTTCTGATCCTGCAGATTAAATCCCCACGAGCCGTTCATGGTTTCGCACATTTCCAGCGGAAGTTCTGAAATGGTTCCGGTTTGGTTAAAGCCCATGGTGTTTTCGCCGGGAAGGTCGCGTTCAAACATCTGGAAATCTTCGCCGGCAATCGGGTCCAGGTGGTGGTTGCTGCCGACCAGGGTACCGGGTTGCAGTTTGTGGATGAGCGAGTAAGTCTCGTCCAGATGCCAGTTCTCATCTTTCTTGTCCCACATGCCATCGAACCAAATTCCGCCCACTTCACCATAGTTGGTTAGCAGTTCCGAAAGCTGTGTATTCATGTAGTCGATGTAGCTTTTCCAGTTCCCACTTTCGGGTCTGCCGGTATATTCCTGGCCGGTTCTGCCTAGTGGAAAATAATCGGGGTGGTGCCAGTCGAGTTGCGAATAATAAAAGAAAAGCTTTACTCCCTGTTTGTCACATTCTTCCTTCAGCATTTTCAACACATCTTTTTTGTATGGTGTGCTATCTATAATGTCGTAATTGCTGACCTTGGAATCATACATCGCAAAACCGTCGTGGTGTTTGCTGGTGATGGTAATGTATTTCATCCCGGCTTTTTTGACCATTGCCACCCATTCCGCCGGATTAAAATCGGTTGGATTAAAAAACGCAGGCAGTTTCTGGTACTGGCGGATCGGTATTTTTTGCTGGTTCATTACCCATTCTCCGTCTCCGAGTATGGAGTAAACACCCCAATGAATAAATAAACCGAACTTGGCATCCTGAAACCATTCGCGGTTTTCAATATTTTTTTCGGTGGGCTGATAGGCAGACTGGGCGAATAAACTGCTTCCTGAAAGCAGAATAATCAGGAGTAGGCTGGTTAAGTTCTTCATGTGATAATTCGTTTTTTGTGAAAGTTATTGGTCGCAAAATACAAATTAATGCATTGCCGGAAAATATGTTTCGTGGCAAGGACAGCATCAGCACAGGTGCTTGAAACAGTGATCTTTTTTGTTGGGTGAAATTACCGTGAGCCGTAACTGATGATCAGGATCCCCAGAAGGATTCCCAGCAGATAAATCCCTTTGCGTTTGATGTTGTGTTCTCGGAAAAGAATGGCTCCTACCGAAAAAGCAACCAGAACACCGCCGCGCCGCAAAGCCGAAACAATGGAGATCATCGAATCGGGGATACTGAGTGCGTAGAAATACATGTAGTCGGCAAAAAGCAGGAAAATAGCAATCAGCGGAATGCTCCAGCGCCATTCAAACGGGGGCCGTTCCTGTCGGGGGTTTCGCCAGCGAAAAAGGGCGATTGCGGGCAACATCACCACCACCTGGTAAAACGAAAACCAGGCCTGAACCGCCAGCCGGTCAATGCGGCGAAGGAGGTATTTGTCGAATAAACCACTGGCAGCGCCCAAAAGTGTTGCGGCAATGATGCAAAATATCCAGACGTTTCGTTTGAAATTGATGCCTTCCAGTTTTCCTGCCGTAGAAAGCAGGTAAAAGAAAACGAGGGTAATGGCAACGCCCGTCCATTGAAGCAGGTTGAGGTGTTCGTGAAAAATAAGGATCGCCCCAATCAATGTCCAGATCGGGCCGGTGGCGCGAATGGGTGAGATAATGGTAATGGGCAGGTTTTTCATCGCATGAAAAGCAAAAATCCAGCTGCCGACCACGATCACCGCTTTTATAAAGATCAACAGATGCTCGTGTGCGCTTACCGGCGGAACATACATTTGGATGGATTGAAAAAATCGGGAAAAAAAGCCGATCCAAACACAAACGGAGCAACCGTAACTGCAGCCGTAATGGTGGACAGAAAAAGCACCGGTAAAACTGCGTTCCCGTTTAACGAGAGCTTTTTAAGTACATCGTACAATCCCAGTAATACTGCCGAAATTAATGCAAGTGCCACCCACATATGCTGAATTTTGGCGCAAAGCTATCTAAGTTGGAGCGAACACTTTATTTAGGTTGGCAATTGAAAGGAAAGCTTAATCTTTACATAAGAAGGGGATCGGGTGCACGAGAGATTTCCTTTTTGTGTCAGAATAAAAGAAATAGAAAAAACTCGGCAAACCTCTGTGAAAGACTTCGTGTTCTCTGTGGTTAAAGATCAAGGAAACCACAGAGCACCACAGAGAAAAAAAACACAGAGTACCACAGAGATATAGCAGTGAAGGAAATTTGGCATGCCCCCAGTAAGTATGGAGAGTGTTAAATGCTCAGGAGTTCAATATTTTGAAAGAAGAAGCCGGAACCAAACACGCCCCGGCTTCCAGCTTTCTCTCAAGTATTTTTTTTCGCGCTGATTGCGCTGATTTCCGCGAATTTTATTTCACCCTTTCGGGTGAAATCATTTTCTGCGTAAATCTGTGTTATCTGTGTGCCGCTAAATTCCGATTGCGGAATTAAAGTATAAGTCAAATTAATGCGAGAATGAATAATAATTGTGCTTTTACCCGTAAATCATATGCACTGGGCTTATCTCAAAGCTACATCCTTTGGTCTTGGTTGTTTATTTATTTTATCGGAGATATTTTAATGTTCCTGAAATAGATATTTGCCTCTCCGTGTTTTCCCTGGAAGCCGATGTAGCCTTTGGTCGGGAGTTCAGCAAATGGTTTTGGCAGCCACGACGGGATGTCTGTTCCGTCAGGGTTTTTGGTGCCGCTGGTCCAAAGCGCCATGTTCATGTCGGCAGAAACTTCCCCGTTCAGGGTAACCGTTATCTGTTGCCCTTCGCACCGGATATTCATATGGTTCCATTCTCCGGGTTGTTTCACCAATGAGGAGCTTGGTGCCAGGTGTCCGAATATTCCGCCACACATAAAAGTTGGGTTCCAGCCTTTGTCTTTAAAGTGCTGGTCGTCGCTGATTTGTACTTCCACCGAATTGGGAATCCAGTTCTCTCGGTCGGTACAATATACGATCACCCCGCTGTTTGTTCCGGTTTCATTTTTAAATTCGAGATCGATCACAAAATCTTCATATTCCACGTTTGTGAAAATACAAGCGTCTTCCGATGCAGTTAGAACACCTTCCTGAACAGACCACACGCCGTTCGCATCCAGAACATTTGAAAGATCGTCGTTGAACAGGGATTGCGATTTCGGCTGGCAACTGCAGAGCAGGCCGAGTGCAAATAATACTACAATACTTTTGGTTTGCATACTTTGTTGGTTTAATAGTTAATGGATAAAACTGTACCCCAATAGCGGGATGTTCAAATATAACCGGAATTTACTTAGGTGGCAAATGAAGGGGGTGTTTGACGGAAATTGCTTTTACTCTTATGCTCGACTTGCTTGGGTTGTATTTTCCTGAGAATGTCAGAGAATAATCATTCACTCAATATTTCTATGCAACGAACACAAGTGCTTCGCCCAAACCCCACTTCATTTTTTGGCTTGAACCAAAAAACGAAGCAAAAAAGTTCAAGGCTGCGCCCGCTTCACACGAAAAATTGGCGTTCGAACGGCTAAATCGTCCAAACTCGCTCGTTCCTCGCTCAAACAAGGACGATTCTTAACGCCGTCCTTACTGATTTTTCGGCTCACCGGCCGAGGCCGGCTGGCGTCCTATCTGATTCATAGTGATGATAATTAATACTTATTTCCCGTCAGGAAAGACATGGATTAGAATATCCATCCCAAATTGCTATTGAAAGAGGAGATATTATAAGCGGGCTGATAAAATTGAGAGTTTCATTGCAGTATTAAACTTCTGATTTTGTTCC
>JBKDZK010000910.1:0-7576 GCA_047971205.1 Draconibacterium sp. | reverse complement strand
TGGTATTGGCTCCAATTTCCACATCGTCTTCCAAAATAGCATTTCCAATCTGGGATATCTTTTTATAGGTACCGTCTTCCTGCGGGGCAAATCCAAACCCGTCGGAACCAATTACTGCTCCCGAATGAACGATGCAACGGTTTCCGATCACCGTATCAGCGTAGATTTTGGCGCCGGCGTAAATAATACTGCCATCGCCAATACTCACATTTTCACCAATGTGCACCTGCGGGTGAATCTGAACATTGTTGCCAATTTTTGATCCCTGCCCAACATAGGCAAAAGCTCCCACATAAATACCTTCGCCCAGGGCAACACCTTCAGCGATAAAGCTAGGCTGTTCAATGCCTGTTTTAACTTTTGTGGTAGCCTGCACGTAAAGATCCAGCAACGAAGCAAATGCTTTGTAAGCATCCTCTACTTTAATAAGTGTAGTGTTGATTTCCTTCCGCGGAACAAATGATTTATTCACCAAAACAATAGATGCTTTGGTTTCATATATATAATGTTCATATTTTGGATTTGCAAGGAAAGCCAGAGTTCCTTCTTTCCCCTCTTCGATTTTCGAAACATTCGAAACCTTTACATCGCTATCCCCAACGATCTCTCCATTGAGAAATGACGCAATGTCCGTAGCTTTAAACTCCATTATCCGTTTTTTTTGCGATGCAAATATAACTTTTAACTAATAAATGTCCAATTCTTTAGGATAACACACAAAATACTTGCGAACAGCCTTCGACAACACCGACAAATTAATATCGGAAGCTTCGTTCAATTCTTTTATGGTGTAATCTTTATAAAGGACAAAGATATTTTCGTCGTGTTTATTGTATGCACTGTTAGTAATAACATCGGACATCAAAAAATATTTTGCATCCTCCGGATCTGCGATAATCTTTTCCCTGATCAAGGCAAGCAGGCTTTCTTCCTTTTTCTTTGAAAGTGGCTTGTCCATCATCCGGATGCGGAATAATTCGCGATTGGTAAGACACTCTGCCAGTTTCGATAAAACCGGGTCGGAATGATGCTGCCACTCTTTCATCGAGATAAAAATATCGTTGTCATCGAGCAGGGTGTACCAGTTCAAAACAGGCCGCCCCTCTATTTCTATGTTTCGGCGAAAATCTTCCGACAAGAATGCGTTCTCCAGAAAAATCTTAAGCGTGGGCGTTGCGTATAGTTTTTTTCCGGCATGAATAAGCTGACGGGCACGTTTTAACACATTCAACAACATAAACTCGGCGGCCACAACAGTTTTATGCAGATACACCTGCCAGTACATCAAGCGCCTCGAAATCAGAAATTTCTCGATGGAATAAATTCCCTTCACATCCACTACCAGCTGATCGTCGTAAACATTCAACATCTTAATAATACGATCAATGCCGATCGTACCTTCCGCCACGCCGGTAAAAAAACTGTCGCGGCTCAGGTAATCGAGCCGGTCCATATCCAACTGGCTGGCCACCAGCTGATGCAAAAACCGCTTTTTGTATTCATTCCGGAAGATTTTGATCGCCAGGTCGAGTTGCCCTTCAAATTCGCGGTTTAACTCCTGCATAAGCAAAAGCGAAATCTCTTCGTGCGAACAATTAACCAGTGTATTTTCCAATACGTGCGAGAAAGGTGCGTGGCCAATGTCGTGCAACAAAATAGCAATGGTAACCGCTTCGGCTTCTTCCTCGGTAATCTTGTGCCCTTTTAAACGAAGGGTTGATATGGCCTGTCGCATCAGATGCGTGGCGCCCAGCGCATGCTCAAAGCGGCTGTGGTTGGCTCCCGGAAACACCATAAAAGAAAGGCCCAGCTGTTTGATTCTTCGCAGCCGCTGAAAAAAAGGATGTTCCAGCAGATCGAAAACAGTTTCTGACTGAAGATTGATAAACCCAAAGACGGGATCGTTTATGATCTTTTTTTTATTTACCTGCTTTCGCTTCACTTGTTTGCCTTATTCAAAACGCCTAAAAGTACAAAACTTTCACGAATCGCAATACCCATCTGATTCTGTGAATCATATCCGCTTGCCGTCGTGAAAATACCCTGGCAAAACCGTCGCCCTGCAAAAGATTTTTATCGTTTAAAATCAATTATTTAAGCTTCCCGTTCATATTTGTCAATGTTCAGGAATTTTTCTATTTTTGCGGAGAATTTTCTAAAAAGTGTTTTTAGGGGACCTCGGGTTCCCTATTTTGTTGGAAGTAACAGCGATGATTGCTAAGGAAATAATAGAAAAACTGGTCAGGGAAAAACTGGACGAACGTATGTTTATCGTCGAAATAAACGTTAGCAGTACGAACGTGATCCATATTTTTGTGGACAGCTACGACGGAATGACGATCGAACAGTGTATTGCGATCAGTAGAAACGTTGAACACAACCTCGACCGCGAAGAAGAAGATTTTGCACTGGAAGTTTCTTCACCCGGGCTGACCGAAAGCTTTAAGGTAAAAGAACAGTACATTAAATATACCGGAAAGGCAATCAAAGTAGTAACCGAAGACCAGAAACTGGAAGGCCTGTTAAAATCGACTTCCGACGAGGGAATCGTTTTGGAAACTTCCGGGAAAGAAAAAGTGGAAGGTCAGAAAAAGAAACAATTGGTTGTAAAAGAGTATAACTTAAAATACGACGATATTAAAAGTGCGAAAGCGGTAATTTCATTTAAATAAAGTTGACAATGGAAAATATAAACCTGATAGATACTTTTGCTGAATTCAAAGAGCTGAAGAACATTGATAGGGTAACAATGATGAGTGTACTGGAAGAAGTGTTCCGCAGTGTACTTATCCGTCAGTACGGCACCGATGAAAATTTCGATGTGATCATTAACATCGACAAGGGCGACTTTGAAATCTGGAGAAGACGTGAGGTGGTAGCCGACGAAGATCTGGAAGACCCGTATCTTCAGATTTCGCTTACCGATGCACATAAGATCGACGAAGACTTTGAAGAAGGCGAAGAAGTTACCGACGAGGTGAAACTTGCCGACTTTGGAAGAAGGGCCATTCTGAATTTGCGTCAGAACCTGGCCAGCAAAATTTTTGAACTGGAAAAAGACCATATTTACGGTAAATACAAAAATAAAATCGGTGATATTATTACCGGTGAAGTATACCAGGTTTGTAAAAAGGAAATCCTGATTTTGGACGACGAAGGCAACGAGCTGATCCTTCCGAAAACGGAGCAAATTCCTTCCGACTATTTTCGCAAGGGAGACAACGTGCGCGCCATTGTTTACAAAGTAGAATTGCGCAACAACAACCCGCTCATCATTTTATCAAGAACGGCACCGGCCTTCCTCGAAAGATTGTTTGAGCTGGAGATCCCTGAAATTTTTGACGGGCTGATCACCATTAAAAAGATTGTTCGCGTACCGGGAGAAAGGGCAAAAGTTGCCGTTGAATCGTACGACGAAAGAATTGACCCGGTGGGTGCCTGTGTGGGGATGAAGGGATCACGTATTCACGGTATTGTTCGTGAGTTGAGAAACGAAAACATCGACGTGATCAACTACTCTGCCAATTTGCAACTCTATATCAAGAGAGCATTAAACCCTGCAAAAATCAATTCGATCAAGATTGTTGAAGATCAGAAAAAAGCGGAAGTTTACCTGAGACCCGAAGAAGTTTCACTGGCCATCGGTAAAGGTGGTCTGAACATCCGTTTGGCCAGCCAGCTAACAGGCTACGAGATCGATGTTTACCGTGAAATGGAAGAAGACGAAGAAGACGTTAATCTGGATGAATTCGCAGATGAAATTGAAGGATGGGTAATCGATGCACTAAAAGGTATCGGTTGCGATACGGCTAAAAACGTATTGAACATCCCACGCGAAGACCTGATTAAACGTACCGACCTTGAAGACGAGACCATTGACGACGTCCTCAAGGTATTGAAATCAGAGTTTGAATAAAATGCCGGTTGTATCCTCTTGGAAACGGGCATTTAAAATGAATAGAAAATAAAAATTTATGGCAGGTACAGTTAGGCTCAGTAAACTTGCAAGAGAATGTAATGTGGGGATTCACACGATTGTGGAATACCTGCATAAAAAGGGATATGATATTGATTCGAATCCAAACACAAAAGTGGATACGGAAGCCGTAAAACTGCTTGAGCAGGAGTACAAGGTGGACATTTCACTGAAAAAGGAATCGGAAAAGATCAGTCTGAAAAGTCAGCGCCCTAAAAAAGAGGTGCTTACCATCGATGGCGAGGAAGAAGTTGCCGAACCTGTAACCAAGGCAGAAGCACCTGCACCAAAGCCCGCTCCGGCTCCGGAAAAGCCAAAACCAGAAGAGATTAAAATTGAAAGGCCTGCCGCCGAAGCTCCGAGAATACTTGGAAAAATTGATCTTGACGAGCAGAACAAGCCAAAGAAAAAAGTGGAAGAGCCGGTAAAAGAAGAGCCTAAAGCAGCTGAGGTAAAACCCGAAGTTGTAAAAGAAACTCCTGCTCCGGAGGCACCAGCAACTCCTAAAAAAGAGGAAATTAAAGAAGAACAAAAAATGCAACCGGTAGTGGAGAAAGCAGAGCCAGAGATGGTTGAAACCGAGATCCCCAAAGTAGAGGAAGTAAAGGTTGTCGGGAAGATTGACCTTGCAAATATCAATCAAAAAACCCGCCCCGACAAAAAAACAAGGGAAGAAAAAGAGCGGGAACGCCAGGAAAGAAACCGTCAGCGAGCAGCAGAGCATTCAGCCGGCAATCAGCAGAAAGAAGTCAAAACCGACGACGACAATATGATCCGTACCAGGGTTCAAAAGTTGAATGGCCCAACGGTTCTTGGCAAAATTGAATTACCGCAGAAAAAGGAATCTTCTAACTCAGATCAGAATTCACGGAATAAGAAACGCCGGAAGAGAATACCCAAAGAGGCCGCCGGTGGTCGTGTGAACGTTGATCGTCCGCAATCACCCAACCAGCCAAAGGGTAAATTCCAGGTAAATAAACCGGGTGCTGCCGGTGGTAAGAAAAAACGTTTACTCAAAAAAGAAGTAAACGAGGAAGATGTACAAAAGCAAATTAAAGATACACTGGCCCGTTTAACTACCAAGGGAAAATCCAAGGGGTCGAAACACCGCCGCGACAAGCGTGCTGCCGCCACCGAAAGGATGCACGCCGACATGGAAAAACAAATGCAGGAGCAGAACATTCTGAAGGTAACCGAATTTGTTACAGTAGCAGAATTGGCTACCATGATGAATGTGGGCGTTAACCAGATCATTTCATCGTGTATGTCGCTGGGACTCTTTGTTTCAATCAACCAGCGCCTCGATGCTGAAACACTTTCGGTAGTTGCGGAAGAATTTGACTACAAAGTGGAATTTGTGAGCGTGGAAATCCAGGAAGCCATCGAAGAAGAAGCCGATGCAGAAGAGGATCTGAAATCGCGCCCACCGATTGTTACTGTAATGGGACACGTTGACCACGGTAAAACATCACTGCTCGACTACGTGCGTAACGCCAACGTAATTGCGGGTGAGGCCGGAGGTATTACACAGCACATCGGGGCTTACAACGTAAAACTCGAAGACGGTCGTGTGATCACTTTCCTTGATACACCGGGTCACGAAGCATTTACTGCGATGCGTGCACGTGGAGCACAGGTAACCGACATTGCCATTATCATTGTGGCGGCCGACGACAATGTGATGCCACAAACCGTGGAAGCGATCAACCATGCTGCTGCTGCAGGTGTTCCAATCGTTTTCGCCATCAACAAAATTGATAAACCGGGAGCAAATCCGGAGAAGATAAAAGAAGAGCTGGCCAACATGAACTACCTCGTTGAAGAATGGGGTGGTAAATACCAGAGCCACGATATTTCGGCCAAAAACGGTATCGGTATCGAAGAACTTTTGGAAAAAGTATTACTCGAAGCCGAAATGCTGGAACTGAGAGCCAACCCGGATAAAAAAGCTCATGGTACAATTATCGAATCGGAGCTCGACAAAGGACGTGGTTATGTTTCAACCGTGCTGGTACAAAACGGAACACTCCGTGTGGGTGACATCCTGATTGCCGGACAGTATTTTGGCCACGTAAAAGCAATGTTTAACGAGCGTAACCAGCGCATTACCGAGGTGGGGCCAGCACAACCGGCCATTATTCTCGGGTTGAACGGAGCACCGCAGGCCGGTGACAAGTTCAACGTAATGGACAGCGAGCGCGATGCCCGTAACATTACCAACAAACGTGAACAGCTGGCTCGCGAACAGGGACTCAGAACACAAAAACATATTACGCTGGATGAAATCGGCCGCCGAATTGCGATCGGAAACTTCCAGGAGCTGAACCTGATTGTAAAAGGTGACGTGGACGGATCGATCGAGGCATTGTCTGACTCGCTGATCAAACTGTCGACCGAAGAAATCCAGGTGAACATCAAGCACAAAGCCGTTGGACAGATTACCGAATCTGATATCCTTTTGGCCGCTGCATCAGAAGCCATTGTAATAGGATTCCAGGTTCGTCCGTCGCTGAATGCACGTAAACTGGCCGAGAAAGAACAGATCGACATTCGTCTGTACTCGATCATCTACGATGCCATCAACGAGATCAAAGCGGCAATGGAAGGTATGTTGGCACCGGAAATCAAGGAAGAGATTCTGGGTACCGTGGAAGTGATGGAAACATTCAAAATTACCAAAGTGGGTACCGTGGCAGGTTGTCTCGTTCGCGATGGTAAAATCATCCGTAACGCCAAAGCCCGCGTAATTCGCGACGGTATTGTTATCTATTCCGGTACACTCGGATCGCTGAAACGTTTCAAGGAAGATGTAAAAGAAGTGAAGAATGGCTACGAATGTGGTTTGAACATTGATAACTTCAACGACATTAAAGTGGGCGACCACATTGAAGCATTCCACGAAATAGAAGTTGCAAAACAATTGTAAAACACGAATAAAGTATTGAGAAAGGCCGGGATTCAGTTCCGGCCTTTTTCATGCCCGTCCATTTGCTATTGTCTGTTATAAAAAGGGATCAGCGAATTGCATTCGCCGAAAAATAGCAGAGACGATTGAAAACTACATCCCCATTCTGAAAAGGTAAAATCATAATTATCAACAACCCGCTTTTCATACTATAAACGAAAAAGCTGTTAGTTAGCGTTTTCTAATTTGTACTTTTGATTGAATAATCTTGACCAGATGAAAAAGTATCTCATTATTATATCTGTTGTTATAATTGGCGGGCTTGCAGCCTACTTCTTTTGGAATAAGAACGAGGCCGTATTTGCCCGGGAAACCTCCCTATTCAAAGCCGTACCGGTTTCCTCCCCTTTCTTCCTCGAACTCAGTTCGCTGCACACACTTCCGGCGGGCAATGAAATTCTGGAAGGACTCTCGTCCATTGAAGGCATTCACTGGCTTACAAGCACCAGTCAGCAAATCGACACACTAATCAGGAACAACCGTGAGATACAAAATTCACTGGGCAAACGTCCGATTGTGGTGGCTTTCGATTTTGTGGGAGAAAACAAACTGCAACCGCTTATCATTTCGCAAATGAAAAGCTCGCACGAACTGAATTCGCTGGAAGTACTGCTTTCCGGTCTTCTTCATACTCC
>JBKDZK010000909.1:0-21437 GCA_047971205.1 Draconibacterium sp. | reverse complement strand
TTTAGGACATTTGCGTTACGGAACTTTTGGCCGTAACAGTATCGAGTTTGCACATCCGGTTATGCGTCAAAATAACTGGAAATCAAGAAACTTGGTGCTTGCCGGAAACTTCAATCTGACCAATACCGACGAGTTGTTTAATGTGCTTGTTGACTTGGGTCAACATCCGAAAGCATATACAGATACAGTAACTGCGCTCGAAAAAGTAGGGCACTTCCTTGATGAAGAAAACCAGTTGCTTTTCAGAAAATATAAAAACGAAGGATATTCCAATTCAGAGATTTCGCCGCTTATCGAGAAGAACCTCGATATTCAGAATATTCTGGAGCGTGCCTCCAAAGACTGGGACGGTGGTTATGCCATGGCCGGTTTGGTTGGGCACGGCGATGCGTTTGTAGTTCGCGATCCCTGGGGAATCAGACCGGCACATTATTATTGCGATGATGAAATTGTGGTGGTCGCATCTGAACGTCCGGTGATTCAAACCGTAATGAACGTTCATGCCAACGAGGTAAACGAAATTGCACCCGGCGAAGCTTTGATCATTAAAAACAATGGCGAAGTTCGTCGCGACATGATCAGGGTGCCGCACAAACGGAAATCCTGTTCGTTTGAGCGGATCTATTTCTCGCGTGGTAGCGACAAAAGCATTTACCAGGAACGCAAGGAATTGGGGCATTTGCTGACACCGACGGTGCTGAAGGCAGTGAATTACGATTTTGAGAATACCGTGTTCTCCTATATTCCCAATACCGCAGAAACTGCTTTTTACGGCATGGTGCAGGGAGTTCGGGATTACCTGGTTGACTGGAAGATTGATCAGATTCAGAAAAAGAACGGTTCGCTAAGCGATAGAGATATTAAGCGGATTCTTTCCTTTGAACCGCGGGTGGAAAAAATTGCCATCAAAGACGTAAAACTTCGGACTTTTATTGCCGATGATGCCAGTCGCGACGACCTGGTAGCACACGTTTACGATGTTACTTACGGTATCATTAAAAACGATGTGGATACGCTGGTAATTATTGACGACTCCATTGTTCGGGGAACTACGTTGAAAAACAGTATCCTGAAAATTCTGGACCGTCTGCATCCGAAAAAGATCATTGTGGTTTCATCTGCGCCACAAATCCGCTATCCCGATTGTTATGGAATCGACATGGCCCGTTTGGACAAGTTCATTGCGTTTAATGCCGCCATCGAGCTGCTGAAAGATCATGGCAAGGAAGCACTGATCCAGGACGTTTACAAGAAATGTAAAGAGCAGGAGAATTTGCCAAAAGAAGAAATGGTAAATTACGTACGCGAAATTTACAAGCCGTTTACTCCCGAAGAGATTTCGGCCAAAATTGCAGAGCTGCTAAAACCGGAAGATTGCAAGGCAGAGGTGGAGATTGTATATCAATCGCTGGAAAATCTGCACAAAGCATGTCCGAACGATTTGGGTGACTGGTATTTCTCAGGAAATTACCCAACTCCGGGCGGAAACCGGGTGGTAAACAGTTCGTTTATCAATTTTGTGGAAGGGAAAGACGAGCGGGCTTATTAATAGTCTGCTCTTTTCATTGTTTTCATTTTGATTTTTAGAGTTCGAAGTTGAATCCTCTGCGGAGTAGTTCTTCGTATTTGGTGGTGTTGAACTGGTAGTAAAAGGCGCCTTTTTTGGAGGTTTCCTTTTCCTTTTCTTCCAACTTGTCGAGCAATCCCATGGTCAGTACTTTGCGTCGGAAGTTGCGCTTGTCGAACGGTTTTTGGTAAATGGCTTCGTAAAGGCGCTGCAACTGCGGGATGGTGAATTTCTTCGGAAGCAATTCAAACCCGATAGGCTGCGTGCGGGCACGAATCCGCAATTTTCTGAGTGCTGTTGAAACCATGTCGTTGTGGTCAAAAATCAACTCGGGCAACTCGGATAAAGGTATCCAGGATGCGCCGTTCTTTTTAACCAGCTCTTTGTCGTATTCGTTTATTTTTATCAGCGAAAAATAGGCCACCGAAATAATTCTGCCCCCCGGGTCGCGACGGGGATCACCAAAAGCATAGAGCTGTTCCATGTAAACATTCTCCAGTCCGGTGAGTTTCTGGACAATCCGCTGTGCTGCTTCATCCAGGCTTTCTTCGGGAGTAACAAAGCCTCCCATCAACGACCATTCTCCCTTGGCGGGTTCAAAATTTCTTTTCAGAAGCAAGAGCTTCAATTCGTAGTCGTTTTCATTGAATCCGAAAATAATCGAGTCAACGGCTACAAGCGTTCGGTGTTCTTGCTGATAGAAATCCATGTCGTTATTTTGGTGTGGGAAATTCGTCGTTTTCCTTGTCTTTGATGTAGGTTTCGATGTGTCGGTCAACCTTGGCATCGTAGATATCTTTTATGGTAACAATGATTCCGGTTTCCAGCACGTTCCCGAATTTCTCGTTCTTGATGGTGCCAAATGTTTTCATCGACGGCGACAAATTCATGTAAGCGTTTACCAGCGGAGGAATGTTTTCTCCGAATTGACGAACGCCTTGCACCAGTATTTTGTAGTCTTCGTTGTAGTTAATGCCTACAAACAATTTTTGCATGGCCGGAATGTCGATGTCAAATTCCACCGGGTTTTTCGGATACACCAGGTTTTCCTTGTCGCGGAAATATTTTTTAAAGAAATACTGGATGAGGTTACGCGCTTCGTTGTGGAAGTGCTCGTACATCGTGATTTTTCCAAAAAAATACTTTATTTCCGGATGGTCGACAGTGAGTGCTCCAAGTCCGTCCCAAAGATTATCGAGCGCAAAAAGAGCTTTTGCCCCTGCTTTGCTCGACTGGTAAGCCGGTTGAACAAACGAACGCCCCAGTTCCAATGTGTAGGGGAGGTAGTTGTCAACAAATTCTTTGGAGAAATGAAATACCCTGGATGTTGCCATCAATACTTCGTCCTTTTCATTGCGTGGGGCATCGGCACAGATCATGTAGCGATAGCCGCCTAAGACCTCCTGCGCATCAGGATCCCATACCAAAAGCTGTTTGTATGGTTTTTCCTGTGTGTCGTAATTGTCGATGTCGGTTTCTTTTCCTGTTCCTCCTCCTGCATCCCTGAATGTTATCTCGCGTAACCGCCCTAATTCTTGCATGGTTGCGGGAGAATCATGCGCGGTTATAACGTAGATCTCATTTCCTCCCTTGTTTGTTTTCCTTAGAAGTTTATCCGGCGTGAGCTCCGCAATAAGCTCTTCTTTGGATACAGGTGCAATAATTTCCTTCATCTGTTACTTTGTTAGTTTTTTTCTAATCCCATCTGGACAAAAAGTCATTCAATCCAAACTTGTTTACGGTCTTTTAGAAAAATGGATTACAAAATTAAAAAAATCCGTTGAAGCAAGACGTTTTCTTATTATTTAATTAATGCCGGCTGTCGGTTGACGGTAATTGGTAAACCAGTTGTTTGACCCATTCTGCCCAGTCTTTGTGGTTTTTGGTTGAGTCGAAAGTGGAATAAGGGATTGGTTTTCCGAAATATAAATGAACATCGGTATTTCGGTGACGGTACGTTTCGTCGGGGAGAAAGAACATCTCCAGGTTCCATTTTATTTTGAAAAACTTTCTGAGTTTGGCAATGAGGTAGAAGCGGTTGGTGTTTTTCCCGCTGATAAAAACCGGAATAATGTCCCGTTTGTGTCTGATCGCCTTTGCTATGAAATGCTTTTTCCACTCCATATCCACAATTTTCCCTTTTATTTTTCTGGATGCCAGACCGGAGGGGAAGATTAAGACCTGGTCGTCGGATTCGTAAACACCCGAGAGCATTTTGGCAGCTTCCCGCGCATGCCCGCCGTGTTTGTTTACCGGAACAAAAACGGGGCTGAGCTGTGGAATATTCAGTAAAATATCGTTGGAGAGAAACTTGAAGCTTCCGAGTCTTTTTTCTACGTTTTTCATCAGCAGCATGCCGTCGAATCCTCCCAGCGGGTGATTGCTGGCGAAGATAAATTTACCTTCGGAAGGGATATTTTCCGCACCATGTAGATGCTCGCGTACATTGAACTCTTCCACTACCTTGTCTACAAACTCAATTCCTTTGAGTTGTCCGTATTTCTGCAATAAATTATTGATGAAATCGATGTGCAGGATCCGGTGGAGATAAGCGTAGCCAAATCCCGGAATAAATCGGGCGATGCGTTCGTTCTTCTCCCGGAATACTTCTCTGATGTTGATGGGTTTAATGGGTGTATTGCCTGCTGTGTCAGCCATCATTGTGTTATTTAATCAGCATTATAAAAAAGTAGGCCATTCGTAAAAAATCGGAAAACGACCAGTGATCTTGTCGGGACAAAATTAACAATTCTGCCGTCAATTGGTTGAGGTAATCTTATTTGGTTGCTTAAGAGGATGCTATGGCGGTTTTGTAGAGTTATTAACGCCTGTTTATTATTTTGGAGGTGTTTTGTAAGTTTCATTGAATCAGTGAGAATGAAAAACATTTCAACGGGTCGGGGTGGGTTATCAACAGCTTAGTGAGGCGTTATTAACAAAGTTGACTAAAATCGATGTGGAATGAAATGGAAGAATATGGCATGATTTGGAATAAAGTTGTATTTTTACGCTTAATAAAAGTGGAACCTCGTTTATGGCAACTTTCGCTGGACAATACAACGCAACTATCGACGATAAAGGCAGGGTGGTATTGCCCTCGGCCTTTAAAAAGGCGATGGGTGAGATGCAGCTTGAGTTTGTTGTGGTGGAAAAAAACCGCCGGAGTAAATGCCTGGACATTCACACGGTTGACACCTGGGAAAGGGGTGTTGAGAAGTTCAGGGCAAAGCTTAGCCCGGAGACTAACCCGATGCACGACAAGTTGCTTCAGCTTTACTTTCAGAATTTTGTGCATGTGGGAGTTGCTGCAAATGGCAGGATCAACATTCCGAATGAGTTTCTCGGGTATGCCGGGCTGAAAGACAAAGTGTCTTTCCTTGGCATGCAAACATCCATTCGTTTGAGTACTGCGGTTAGTGCTCAGGAGAACGTTTCGGATGAAGATTACCTGGATATGTTGAAAATGATTGATGGACAAAACGCGTAAGGTTAAGATGACAAATGTTTATCACATACCGGTTTTGGCAAGGGAAAGTATCGAGGCGATGAACCTCGGTCCGGGTAGCTGTGTGGTGGATGCCACCTTTGGCGGTGGCGGTCACTCCCGGCTCATTCTTGATCAGTTAAATAACGGGAGGCTGTTTGCCTTCGATCAGGATGAAGATGCTGCCGGGAATGCCATAAAGGATGACCGGCTTTTTTTTATCCGGCATAATTTCAAATATGTTAAAAATTTTCTGCGGCATTACGACGTGGAGGAAGTAGATGTGATGTTTGCCGACCTGGGCGTTTCGTCACACGATTTTGATGTTCCCGGGAGAGGCTTTTCGTTTCGCTTCGACGGCGCGCTCGATATGCGCATGAACCGCGAAGCGCAAACCGATGCCGCTACCATTATTAATGAATATTCGGAGGCGCAGCTGCAACAGCTTTTTTCGCTCTATGGCGAAATAAAAAATGCGCGGCGACTGGCTTCCGAGGTTGTAAAGGCGCGCGTGCAAAAACGCATCGATACAACTACCCGCTTAAAAGAGATTGCGGCTGCGTGTGCGCCGAGGGCAATCGAGAATAAATACCTGGCGCAGGTTTTTCAGGCATTACGTATCGAGGTGAACGAGGAGATGGAGGCGCTGAAGGAATTTCTGGAAGCCAGCCTGGATTTACTCAAGCCGGGTGGGCGTTTGGTGATTATTACTTACCACAGTCTGGAAGACCGTCTGTGTAAGAATTTTATAAAGACCGGGAATTTTGAAGGGAAAGTGGAGAAGGATTTTTACGGGAATGTTCAAACGCCTTTTGTGGCGGTGAACCGCAAGGTGATTATCCCGGGAGAAGAGGAGCTGGCGGCAAATCCGCGTTCGAGAAGTGCAAAATTAAGAATAGCTGAAAGGGTGTAAAATGGCAGGAGAGAGCACGGGGAAAAAGAAGAAGACGGGGATGAAGTCGTTCATTGGAGGAACGATCCTGACCGATGAAAGGATTTCGCGGCAATTCCCTTTTGTGGTGATGCTTGCCATGTTTGGGCTGGCCCTGATTATGAACCGCAACTGGTCGGAAAAAACAATCCGGCAAATCGGGGATATGCAAAAGGAACTGGAGGCACTTCGTTCGGAGCATGCTACCATTTCAGCAAGATTAATGGATGCAAGCCGCCCCTCGGAGGTGGCAAAAAAAGTAAACGAGGCGGGCATTGGTTTAAAAGAACCGGTAAAGCCACCCAGAAAACTGACAGTAGAGGATATTTGATAGATGGGGATTCGTAAAACCATATTGACACGTTTTGCGCTGGTGTATTTTGTACTCCTGCTGTTTACCCTGATCGTGATTGGCAAGTTGTTTTCGGTGCAACGCATTAAAAACGACCGTTGGGAGCAGATCGAGGAAAACCTCAGCAAAAACACCGTTGTGGTGGAACCTACACGCGGAAATATTTGTGCGGAAGATGGCAGTGTGCTGGCAACTTCGGTGCCCGGTTATTTTGTGCGTATTGATTTGGCAGCCGATGGTGTGAAAAAGGTATTTAATAATGAGTGCGACTCACTGGCCTGGCACCTGTCACGCTTTTTTAAGGATGCTTTTCAAAACGAGTACCTGCGCAAGTTAAAAGGAGCTTACAAGGCGGGCAACCGTGGTTTTCTGATCACATCGCGGAAAGTTGATTACCTCGAACTGCAGCAATTAAAGAAATTCCCGATTCTGCGTCGCGGACGTTACGGTGGCGGTATGATTGTGGAGCAGGAGAATAAACGTGTGAATCCGCTGGGTTCTTTGGCGCTGCGTACCATCGGGAGTTTAAATAAAGGAGAATACGAAGAAATTAACGGGCCGATCGGTTATACCGGTTTGGAGCGTGCCTATGAATCCTACCTGAAAGGACAGGACGGGGTAAGTTACCGCCAGAACCTTTCGGGACGTTGGGTGATTCGCACCGAAATTGAACCTCAGAACGGAATGGATGTGGTCACTACGCTGAATGTAAAACTTCAGGACATTGTTGAAAGTGCGCTTTACAACCAGTTGTTGGAATCGAACGCCGACTGGGCTACGGCTATTCTGATGGAGGTGAAAACCGGAGAACTTAAGGCGATCGCCAATTTAGGTAAAGGCGAAAGCGGTTACTACGAAAAAGATAATTACGCCTTGGGGTACAGAGGCTGTTTTGAGCCGGGTTCCTCCTTTAAGCTTGTTTCGCTGATGGCTGCCCTGGAAGATGGAGTGGTGGATACCAGCGATGTGGTGGATACCGGGAACGGCTCGTGGGCAAACAACGGTCGCGTGATCAGGGATACACACGGTTATGGAAAGCTGACGGTGAAACAGGTGTTTGAGAAATCATCGAACATTGGCACTGCTAAAATCATTACCGATCATTATTCAAAGAATCCTAAAAAATACGTGGACCGGGTTTACGGTTTTGGGGTGAACAAAGCCCTGGGGATTGAAATTGAAGGAGAAGGCCGCCCGTATTTTAAATACCCCGGTGATGCCGATTGGTGGGGAACTACACTGGCTGGTATGTCGTACGGTTACGAAACCAAAATGACGCCGCTTCAAATCCTGACTTTTTACAATGCCGTGGCCAATGGTGGTAAAATGGTAAAACCGCGAATGGTAAAAGAAATTCGCGACAACGGAATCCTGGTGAAACGTTTTGATCCCGAGGTGCTGAACCCCATGATTGCTTCGCGCGAAACCATTGGGAAGGCGCAGGATATGTTGGAAGGTGTTTGTGAACGCGGAACCGGAACCACCATCCAGGGAAAATATTTTAAAGTGGCCGGAAAAACGGGAACAGCCCGCGTTGCAACCAGTAGTTCAGGCTATAGCAAGGGAATGTACCTGGCTTCGTTTACAGGATATTTTCCGGCAGATAATCCGCAGTATTCCCTGATTGTGACCTTTAATAATCCGCGAGGATCGTACTATGGCGGGTCGGTGGCAGGTCCTGTATTCAAAGAAATTTCAGAAAAAGTATATGCAAGCCAGATTTTGGCCAGTCTGGAAGATGGGCAAGAGGAGGACCGGGGCCGTAACCTGAAAATCGCCAAAGGAAATACCGAAGATATTCTGGAAGTGGCAGATGAGCTGGAGCTGGAGAATGTGAAGGGAAAACCTGAATCTCCGCTGGCAAATGTGGAAGAGAATGACAATCAATTGCTGGTTACCGGCACTGAGTTTCAGCAGGGGCTGGTTCCGGACGTTCGCGGAATGGGGGCCAGCGATGCCATTTTTTTGCTTGAAAATGCAGGTTTGAAAGTAAAGATAAACGGAGTCGGAAAAGTAAAAACACAATCGTTAAGAGCAGGGGCCAAATGCAGTCCCGGGCAAACGATTTACATAGCATTGGGATAATATGAAGTTACATCAACTGGTCGAAAAAATAGAAGTTAAGGAGCTCGTTGGCGATCCCGCCGGTGAGGTGAAGGGGATTGCTTTCGATTCAAGAAAAGTGCAGGACGGATTTGTGTTCGTGGCACAGCGTGGAGTACATGTGGACGGACACCAATTTATTGGCAAGGCCATAGCTGGCGGTGCCTCGGTGGTGGTGTGTGAAGAACTGCCGGGTGAGCTGCCTCAAAATGTGAGCTTCGTTAAAGTGGCTGACGCAAATGCGGTGCTGGGCCAGCTGGCTTCGGCATTTTATAATTACCCATCGGCAAAAATGAAGGTGGTAGGCGTAACCGGTACCAACGGGAAAACCAGCATTGCCACCTTGTTGCATCGTTTGTTTCGCATGCAGGGCTACAATGTTGGGCTGATTTCTACCATTACTTATAAAATCAACGAAACCGAGGAAGTGGCTTCACATACCACGCCCGATGCATTGAAAATACAGCAGCTGATGGCCGGGATGGCCGCTGAAGGTTGCGAATACTGTTTTATGGAAGTGAGTTCGCATGCGATTCACCAGGAACGGATTTCGGGGATTGAATTTGCAGGCGGAATTTTTACAAATATCACGCACGATCACCTGGATTACCACAAAACATTTGCAGAATACATCAAAGCGAAAAAGGCCTTTTTTGACGGACTGCCTGCTTCAGCATTTGCGCTGACCAATGTGGACGATAAAAATGGTTTGGTGATGTTGCAAAATACCAAAGCGCAAAAGTTGACCTACTCCAACCGCTCGATGGCTGATTACCGCTGCAAAGTGCTCGAAAGTCATTTCGACGGGATGCTGCTCAACCTCGATGGTCAGGAAATATGGACACGCTTTGTGGGTTTGTTCAACGCTTCCAATTTGCTGGCTGTTTATGCTACGGCTATTCAGTTGGGGCAGAACCGCGATGAGGTGTTGGCGCACATCAGCAACCTGCAATCGGTACAGGGGCGTTTCGAAACCATTCGCAGTCTCGATGGTAAATACGCCATTGTAGATTATGCGCACACGCCCGACGCACTGAAAAATGTACTCGGGGCTATTTCAGAAATAAGAACAAGAAACGAGCAGGTAATTACCGTAGTTGGTGCCGGTGGCGACCGCGACAAAACCAAACGCCCCGAAATGGCGCACGAAGCCTTGCTGGCTAGTGATAAAGTGATTCTGACGTCGGATAACCCGCGGACAGAAGACCCGGCAGCCATTATTAAAGACATGGAAGCGGGTGTTGATCCGCAATACAAAAACAAGGTGGTTTCGATCGAAAGCCGCAGGGATGCCATTAAAACCGCCGTGCTGATGGCGCAGCCCGGCGATATTATCCTGATTGCCGGAAAAGGACACGAAAATTACCAGGAAATAAACGGGGTGAAGCATCATTTTGATGACAGGGAAGAAGTAAGGAAATGTTTCGGATTGGACGATTAAATACAGAGATATGTTGTACTGGTTATATGAAATACTAAAAAATTATGATATTCCGGGAGCAGGGATGATTCCCGGCATCACTTTCCGGTCGGCGGCAGCCATTATTCTGTCGTTGTTTATTACCACGGTGTTTGGTAAGAAAATGATCCGCATTTTGCAACGCAAGCAAATTGGCGACGAGGTGCGTGATTTGGGGCTCGAAGGTCAGATGCAAAAACAGGGCACACCTACCATGGGCGGTATTATTATACTGATGGCAATCATCATCCCTACTTTGTTGTTTGCCCGCCTCGATAACGTGTACATTCTTTTAATGCTGATCACTACTGCGTTTTTGGGACTGATCGGTTTTATCGACGATTACATCAAGGTTTTCAAAAAGAACAAACAAGGTCTGGCCGGGCGTTTCAAAATTCTGGGACAGGTGAGTTTGGGACTTTTTGTGGTGGCCACGCTTTTTATCAGCGACGACGTAAAAGTGCGGGAACACGTTCGCGACGAGAACGGAAAATACCTGACCATGCAAACCAACGACCCGGTAACGGGAGAGGTGCAGGAAGTTTTTGTAACCGAAGAGGTGAAGTCAACCAAAACCACCATTCCGTTTATCAAAAAGAACGAGTTTGATTATGCGTGGCTGGTGGCTTTTGCCGGAGATGCAGCCCGCTGGCTGAAATGGGTGATTTATGCCATTGCCATTATTCTGATCATTACAGCCGTTTCAAACGCGGCCAACCTCACCGACGGCATCGACGGGCTGGCAACCGGAACTTCGGCGATTAGTGGGGCAACGCTGGGTATTCTGGCGTATGTAAGTGGTAACATCATTTATGCTGATTACCTCAACATCATGTACATCCCGAACATTGGTGAGCTTACCATTTTTATAGCCGCTTTTATTGGGGCAACCGTTGGGTTTTTGTGGTACAACTCTTACCCGGCGCAGGTATTTATGGGCGACACCGGCAGTCTGGCACTGGGCGGAATTCTGGCGGTTTTTGCCATCATCATACGTAAAGAAATTCTGATACCGCTGCTTTGTGGCATTTTCCTGGTCGAAAACCTTTCGGTGATCATTCAGGTGACCTGGTTTAAATACACCAAACGCAAGTATGGCGAAGGACGGCGTGTATTTCTGATGAGCCCGATTCATCATCATTTTCAGAAAAAAGGATTTCCCGAACCCAAGATCGTAACACGTTTCTGGATCGTTGGAATTATCCTGGCAGTGGTAACAGTGGCAACATTAAAAATGAGGTAAGGTGGAAAATCTGGTAGCCATATTAGGTGCAGGCGAAAGCGGGGTTGGAGCAGCCATCCTCGCGCAAAAGAAGGGATTTGCCGTTTTTGTTTCCGACCTCGGGAAGATCAGGGAGAAATATCAGAAAGTTCTTTCTGATTATGCGATTGAATTTGAAGGCGGTCAGCATACAGAGGATAAAATTCTAAATGCTGAGTTGGTGGTGAAAAGTCCGGGGATACCCGAAACAGCACCGCTGATAGTAAAACTCCGGGAGAAAGGAATTCCGGTTATCTCGGAAATCGAATTTGCCGGAAGGTACACCGATGCAAAAACCATTTGTATTACGGGCAGCAACGGGAAAACGACCACAACGCTGCTTACTTACCATATTTTGCAGAAAGCCGGGTTGAATGTAGGCCTTGCCGGAAATGTGGGGAAAAGTTTTGCCTGGCAGGTGGCCGAAGAAAAGCACGATGTGTATGTGATCGAACTCAGCAGTTTTCAGCTCGACGGTATGTACGACTTCCGTGCCGACGTAGCGGTTTTGCTGAACATCACACCCGATCATCTTGATCGTTACGGCTATCAAATGCAGAATTACGTGGATTCGAAATTCAGAATCCTTCAAAACCAAACACGCGACGATTATTTCATCTATTGCGACGACGATGAAGTGATCAAACACGAAATAGAAAAAAGAGAAATAGCTTCTGTTCAGGTTCCTTTTGGGTTGGGAGCGGCCAGCGTGCCGGGAGCAGGAGTACAAGAGAAACGGATAATTATCAACTTAAAACAAAACCAATTCAGTATGTCTATTCTGGATTTATCATTACAAGGGAAACACAACATTTACAACAGCATGGCTGCGGGCATTGCCAGCATGGTGTTTCAAATTCGCAACGAACAGTTAAGAGAAAGCCTGTCCGATTTTAAAGGAGTGGAACACCGTCTGGAACATTTCCTGAAAGTTCACGGCATCGAGTTCGTGAACGATTCAAAGGCTACCAACGTCAATTCGTCGTGGTATGCGCTGGAGAGCATGCACAAGCCGGTGGTGTGGATTGCAGGTGGTGTTGACAAAGGCAACGATTATTCAATTCTGAAGGGATTGGTAACCGACAAGGTAAAAGCCATTGTTTGCCTCGGAAAAAACAATGCAAAAATCAAAGAAGCTTTTGGTGATTGTGTGGCCGACATTGCGGAAACCGGCAGCATGGAAGAAGCCGTGCGCGCTGCTTATTACCTGGCCCGCAACGGCGACACTGTTTTGCTTTCGCCTGCATGTGCAAGTTTTGATTTGTTTGAGAATTACGAAGACCGTGGTAATCAGTTTAAAAAACAGGTAAGAAATTTATAATGGACGTTTCCTTCTGGAAAATATTCAAAGGCGACCGTGTTATCTGGGCTGTACTGATTTTATTGTCGCTTCTTTCGCTGCTGATTGTTTACAGTGCAACAGGGGCATTGGCATACCGTGTAGCTTCAGGGAAGACCTGGATTTACCTGGTTCGGCACATGGGATTTTTAGTTGCCGGCTTTGGTGTGATGCTGTTGATGGTGAATGTGTTGCCGGTGAAGATTTATTCGATGGCAGCCAACCTGATGCTGTATTTTAGTATTGCCCTGCTGGTGCTGGCGGTTGGGCTTAAATTCACGCACATTATTCCGGGAAGTGGACGAACGCTTCCTTTGGGGTCCTTGTCGTTTCAGCCGGCTGAAGTGGCCAAAATTTCACTCATCATGTATGCTGCGAAAGTGCTGGGTAAAAAGCAAAAAACAAAGCGGGATCTTTTTCTGGCATTCCGGGGGATTATTATTCCTGCAGGAATTGTGTGTTTCCTGATCTCCTTATCCGATTTCTCTACATCGGCACTGCTTTTTGCAGCAATCATGACCATGATGTTCATTGGGCGTATTCCTTTAAAATATATGTTTCTGGTGGTAGTGGCCGGAATTGGTTTTGTGGCGTTGATGTATTTTGGTGCCAGTATTATGGACGAACCGCCCGCTCGTATTGCTACCATTAAAGGCCGTATCGACCGCTTTATTCACGGCGACCCGAATTCAAACCATGGAATTACTCAGGCCGATTATGCCAAGCTGGCTATCTATTCCGGGGGATTCTTTGGAAAAGGTCCCGGACAGTCGGATGTAAGTAACTTTATGGCAGCGGCCTACAACGATTTTATTTTTGCCATCATTGTAGAAGAATATGGCCTTTTCATAGGCATTGGAGTGATCTTCCTGTACCTGATTTTCTTTTTCAGGGGAGTGACGATTGTCCGAAGGGCCAACCGTACCTTTCCGGCATTTTTGGTGGTGGGGCTTACGATGATACTGGTTTACCAGGCCATGATAAATATTGGGGTGTCAAGCGGTACCCTGCCGGTTACGGGGCAGCCCCTGCCATGGGTGAGTTACGGTGGAACCGCCTTGTTGTTTACAGCCATTTCGTTTGGGTGTATTTTAAGCGTGAGCTACCAGAACCAGATAGACCACGAAGCGGTGGATCAGCCGGTGATGATTAAAGCGCCGGACGAAGATTATGAAATTGAAAAAAGCGAATGAAACAAAAGATAAACAGAGTCATATTAAGCGGAGGAGGAACCGGGGGACATATTTTTCCGGCCCTGGCCATTGCCAATGAAATACGGCGCCGGAATCCGGAGGCCGAAATTTTGTTTGTAGGCGCTTTGGGGCGCATGGAGATGGAGAAAGTTCCCGCGGCCGGTTACAAAATTATTGGGTTACCGGTAATGGGATTTCCGCGCAAGCCCAGCCTAAGAATGATCACCTTTTTCAGAAAGCTGATGCAAAGTGCTTCGATGGCCCGCAAAATCGTAAAAGATTTTAAACCCGAAGTAGCGATTGGCGTGGGAGGTTACGCGAGTGGTCCGCTTTTGAGGGCGGCCGCGAAATTTAAGATCCCAACGCTGGTTCAGGAGCAGAATTCTTACGCGGGGATCACCAACAAGCTACTCAGCAAAAAAGTGAAAAGCATTTGCGTGGCCTACGATAAAATGGACCGCTTTTTCCCGAAAGAGAAGATCGTGTTTACCGGAAACCCGGTGCGCGAGAACCTCATTCAAAAAATAGACAAACAAGTGGCCCTGCAATATTTTGGGCTGAATGAACCCGATAAAGTAATACTCATTGTTGGCGGTAGCCTTGGGGCTCGTTCGGTCAACAATGCAGTACTCAAAAATATAAAGTCGATCGCGGACAATGATTGTAAAATAGTTTGGCAAACCGGAGCGATTTATTACGATAGAATTGAAGAAGAATTAAGAACTTCGAAGCCTGAAAATTTACAGGTGCATAAGTTTATTTCGCGGATGGATTTGGCCTATGCAGTGGCCGACCTGGTGATTTCGAGAGCCGGTGCAGGTACGATCTCGGAGCTTTGTTTGGTAGGAAAGGCATCGGTGCTGGTGCCATCGCCCAATGTGGCAGAAGATCATCAGACAAAAAATGCCCTGGCTTTGGTGGAAAAGGAAGCCGCTTTAATGTTGCGCGACGATGAAATAGACATCCGCTTGTTTCCGCTTGCTTTTGAAGTGGTAAATGACGGAGAAAAATGCTCCCGCCTGTCCGAGAAAATAAAGGAACTGGCCAGGCCGGAAGCCACGAAAACAATAGTTGATGAAGTAGAAAAGTTGTTAAAATGAAGAGCATCGAGAAGATAAAGAATGTGTATTTCCTCGGAATCGGGGGAATTGGGATGAGCGCTCTTGCCCGGTATTTTAAATACACCGGCAAGAATGTGGCGGGCTACGACCGCACGCAAACCGCCCTGACCGATACATTGCAGGAAGAGGGGATTGATGTGCACTTTGAAGACGATATTCGGAATATTCCGTCGAAGTGGAACCCGGCAGAAACCATTGCGGTTTATACCCCGGCCTTACCCGACGAGCACAAAGAATTGAACTGGTTTAAAAGCCAGCCCATTGGTTTATTCAAACGGGCCAAAGTGCTGGGTTTAATTGCCAACGAAAAAAGTGCGATTGCCGTGGCAGGAACGCACGGAAAAACCACGACGAGTACGATGGTGGCCAATATTTTGAACAAAACCCCGGAAGGCTGTGGCGCTTTTCTGGGCGGCATTTCAAAAAACTTTGGAAGTAACCTGGTGTTGCCTAAAGAAGAATCGCCGTGGATTGTGGCCGAAGCCGACGAGTTCGATCGTTCGTTTTTGCATTTGCAGCCTTTGCTGGCACTGGTGACCTCGGTAGATGCCGATCACCTGGATATTTACGGCGACAAAGCACGGATTGTTGAATCGTTCGAAAAATTTATTTCCCAGATTCGGGAAGAAGGAAAGCTGGTCATTAAAAAAGGAGTGGAGTTGGATACTTCCAAAACAAAAGCAGAGGTATTCACCTATTCATTAAACGATGATACTGATTTTGCTACACTGAATCTGAAACTGGATGAGGCAAGCGGAACATACGGTTTCGACCTGAAAACGCCGGATGGAATTATTGCCAACTGTAAAATGGAATATCCCGGGTTGGTAAACGTTGAGAATGCTGTCGGGGCAGCTTCGCTGGCCTGGCTGGCAGGAGTTGGCGCCAACGAGTTAAAAGCCGGAATTCAGGATTACCACGGAGTGGCCCGTCGTTTTGATGTGCGTTTCCGCTCCGAAAAAAAGATTTACATCGACGATTATGCCCATCATCCCGAAGAGTTGAAGGCCTTTATTTCGTCGGTGAAAGCGCTTTATCCCGGCAAAAAAGTAAGCGGTATTTTTCAGCCGCACCTGTACACGCGTACACGCGATTTTGCTGCTGAATTTGCCACCAGCCTCGATCTGCTCGATCATGCTGTTTTACTGCCGCTTTATCCGGCAAGGGAAGAACCCATCAAAGGAGTTTCTTCTGAAATTATTTTTGATAAAATGACGCTGGAGGCCAGGCAGCTGGCGGAGAAAAGCGAATTGGAAGAGCTGCTGAGAAACGATCAGAATGAAATAATCCTGACGATGGGTGCAGGAGACATTGACAGAATGGTAAAACCAATTGTGGAACTTTTACAACAGGAACAAGGTGTTTAAAAGACTTTGGAAAATAGGAGGTGTTTTGCTGGTGGTGTTGTTCATGATAATAACACTGGCTTTCACGTCTATGAAATACTCCGGAGTTCTGTGTAAAACTGTCCGCGTTGAGTATGAATCCGATGACAAGATCACGCTAAACAAAGAGGTGATTCGGCGGGTGGTTAAAAAAACGGACAAGGACATTGTTGGAAAGACCTTTGATCAGATTGATGCCGGGAAACTGGAGGCTGCTGTTGAAAAACAGGCCGCTGTTTTTCAAGCGGAAGTATACAAAACGGTAGCCAAAGACAGCTCGTCGTTCTCCGGAATACTGACCGTGCGGGTGAAACATCGCGAGCCGGTAGTACGGGTGATTACAAGTACCAGCTCTTATTACCTGGATGAGTATGCACACCGTTTCCCGGTGTCGTCCACCTATCCGGCGCAGGTGTTGGTGGCCACCGGAAGCATCGATACCACCTACGCAAAAGAACAGTTGCTGCCGTGTGTGTTGTTTATCACCGGCGATGAGTTCTGGAACGCGCAGATTGAACAGGTGCACGTGGAGCCCAATGGCGACATGGTATTGACGCCGCTGATGGGCGATCATTTAATAGAGTTGGGAGCTCCTGATAATTTTCAGGAAAAATTCCGGAACATGAAGGCTTTTTACAAGCAGGTACTGGCCAACAGAAACTGGAACAAATACGAGTCGATTAGTTTAAAATATAAGAATCAGGTGATTGCTAAAAGAAGGTAATTATGGCTTCAAAACAGAATTTTTCGGTGGTTGTTGACCTGGGCACGTCAAAAATGGTGGCGCTGGCCGGAAAACTAACGGAGCTGGGTAAAATGGAAATACTGGGCACAGCTCAAATATCCTCGAAAGGAATAAAACGGGGGGTGATTGTAAACATTGAGGAGGCTGCCGAGGCGCTCGGCGATTTGCTTGACCTGCTCGAAAACCAGCTGGACGAAAAACCGGAGCAGGTGCACGTTGCATTTGCCGGATCTAAAATGCAAACCATCGATTACCGCGCTACCGCGCTTACTTCGGGCGAAGGCTTTGTTACTGCCCCTGATGTTCAGCGCCTGCTCGACGAAGCCGAAAGAGTGGAGATTCAGCAGGATTACAAAGTGGTGCAGGTGATTCCTACTTCGTACATTATCGACGACGAGCACGAAGTGGAAAGACCGGTGGGCAGTACCGGGCGGAAGATTGAAGCCCACTTTAAGCTGGTGGTAATGCCCACACAATACGTAAACAACCTGAAGCTGGTTTTTGACAAAGCGGGGGTTGAATTGGGCGAAATCGTTCATGCTTCGCTGGCTGTTTCGGAAGCTGTATTAAGCTCCGAAGAAAAAGAGGTGGGCGTAATTGTGATGGATTTTGGCGCCGGCACCACCAATATTGCGGTTTTTCAGGACAACGTTTTAAAACACACTGCGGTAGTTCCTTTTGGCGGACAGGTAGTGACAAACGACATAAAAGAGGGCTGCTCGATCTTTTTGAAGAAGGCCGAACTGCTAAAAGTAAAATACGGGCAGGCAATGGGCGATTTTGCCGACGAGCAGAAAGTGGTAACCATAGCCGGAGAAAACGGCTGGGAACCGCGTGATATTTCCTTTAAGAGCCTGGCTTACATTATTCAGGCCCGCCTGGAAGAGATCATTGAGTGTGTGAATATTCAGATTGAAAAATCGGGGATCGAAAACAACCTCGGAGCGGGAATTGTTATAACCGGAGGCACGGCAAAACTGGACAACATGATCTCGCTGGTGAAATTCAAAACTGCCATGGACGCCCGGAATGCTCACCCCGTTATTCACCCGGTAAATCGCAAGGAAGAATTTCGCAATCCCGAACTTTTTACCGCGCTGGGGACTTTAAAATTAATCCTGAGTTCAGCCGGAAACGGAACCGTTACCGAACGGATGCAGGTAAAAAGCAGCAAGAAAAAGGAACGCCGTTTTGGACCGCTCTTTAAGGATGTAGTGCAGGGAGCGCTCAATCTTTTTGATACCGATGGTTCAGATGCAGAATTAAATTAAAAAATCACAATATGGCCGAAGAATTCGTAAACTTTCAATTTCCAAAAGCAACCTCTTCCATTATTAAGGTGATAGGTGCGGGAGGGGCTGGCTGCAATGCGGTCAATCACATGTACGAAGAAGGCATTAGAGGGGTTGACTACATTATTTGCAATACCGATGCGCAGGCGTTGGAAAACAGTCCTGTACCCGTAAAAATACAGTTAGGTGTTACGCTTACGGAAGGACGGGGAGCGGGGAATAAACCCGAGATGGGCGAAGAAGCAGCCCGTGAAAATTATGAAGACCTGAAAAAGGTTTTGCAGGATAATACCAAGATGCTGTTTATAGCTGCCGGAATGGGCGGTGGCACCGGAACAGGTGCAGCACCCGTTATTGCAGCACTGGCGCGTGAGCTGGATATTCTCACCATTGCGGTGGTAACCATTCCTTCGCCCGCCGAAGGACGCAAACGCTACGACCAGGCGCAGGAAGGTATTAAAAAGTTAAAAGAATCTGTCGACAGTATGCTGGTGATCAGCAACGACCGGCTACACAATATTTACGGCGATTTACCGGCGAGCAAAGCCTTTAAAATGGCCGACAACATTATTGCTACGGCGGTGAAGGGAGTTGCCGAGATCATCACGGTTCACGGAAATGTAAACATCGACTATACTGATGTGCATACTGTAATGCACAAAAGCGACGTTTTTATTATGGGAACCGGTTTTTCAACCGGCGAAGGACGTGCGATGGATGCGGTACAGGCTGCTTTGGAGTCGCCGCTGCTTGACAGCAACGATATTTTCGGAACCAAAAATATTCTGCTAAATATTATTTCCGGAAGCGAGGAAGTAAGAATTGGAGAGATCGGTGAAATTATTGAAGCACTGCAGGAAAAAGCAGGTCAGGAGGCAGACATTATCTGGGGGAACGGATACGACGACCGTTTGGGAGACAAAATCAGCGTAACCATTTTGGCTACGGGTTTTGTGACCAATCCGAACCGGGTGTTGCAGCCCGCACAGGAAACTCAAAAGTTTGACCTGGAAGAAGAAGGGAAAAGCAACGAAGGCTTTGTGAGTTTCGACTTTAGTAACCGCGAAGAGGAAGAAGAGGAACCCGTTGACTATGCGCCGGAGCCTGAAGAAACGATTGTTATCAGGCCTCCGAAACAGGAATACGACCGAAAAAAAGAAAAGAAAGCCAAGCGAGAGAAGAAGGATAAAAGTACAAGGGATGAGCCGGTGGCTGAATCGAACGTAGATAACTGGTTCTTTAAGAACTTTGGTTTGAGCAAGTTTTTTGAAGAGGATGACCAATCGATGGATTAATACCACTTAACCCTTTTAATGACTGGAAAATGGAAAAACTGGCAAATTTTAATCTAAAGGAAGAACCGGGAACGGTAATAAAAATAGTGGGAGTTGGAGGAGGCGGAGGAAATGCCGTTAATCACATGCACGAGCATGGAATCCGTGATGTAGGTTATATGATTTGCAACACCGATGCCCAGGCGATGGAAAACAGCCCGATCCGGTTAAAAGTACAGCTGGGTGCCACCCTTACCGAAGGACGTGGCGCCGGGAACAAACCGGAAATGGGACGGCAGGCTGCCATCGAAAACATTGAGGATGTAAAAAAGGCGCTGGAGAAAGATACCAAGATGGTATTTATTACTGCCGGAATGGGCGGTGGTACCGGTACCGGAGCCGCGCCGGTAATTGCACAGGCCTGTCACGAAAAGGGATACCTTACGGTGGCCATTGTTACCATCCCTTTCCGAAACGAGGGAAGAAGAAGAATCAAGCAGGCCTACGAGGGTATCAGGGAACTGGAAAAATATGTGGACTCGCTGCTGGTGATCAACAACGAACGCATTCGCGAAATGTACGGCGACTTTGGCATATCGGAAGCCTTTCTGAGAGCCGACAACATATTGGCGACTGCCGCCAAAGGCATTGCTGAAATTATTACGGTGCCCGGCTACATCAACGTCGATTTCGCCGATGTGGAAACGGTGATGCGCAAAAGCGGGATGGCCGTAATGGGAACCGGGGTGGCAGTGGGCGATAACCGGGCCGAAGAAGCAGTGGAACAGGCATTGAATTCACCCTTGTTAAACAACAACGATATTCGCGGAGCGCGGAATGTGCTGATTCAAATAACATCGGGCGAACGGGAAGTTACCATGGCCGAAGTGGGACGTATTACGGATTACGTGCAAAACAAGGCCGGTTTTGACGCCGACCTGATTTGGGGAAACGGCATTGATGAAAGCCTCGACGAAGAGCTTTCGGTGACAGTGATTGCCACCGGCTTTCCGAGCAGCATCCTTTCCGGAATTCACGAAAACAGTCCACAGAAAGAAAGAGTTTACCTGTCTGACGATGTAAGTACCGGAGGCGACCATGCTGCCGGTCATGCCAAACAGGCACAGGGGCATTCGGCCGGTCAGAAAACCTTTGAATTCGATATCCGGAAAGAACGGGAGATCGAAGACATGGAGTTTGAAAACCTGTATCCCACTACCAGCCGTAAACGTAGTACTCCGGAGAAAGAACTCGACTTGTCCGATTATTCTACACTAAGCGAGGAAGATATGGACGATCTGGATAAAATTCCGGCCTACCGTCGGCGCCAGATTCGGATGAACGACCCAAAGTTTCAGAAAAAGCCGTCGAAGTATTCGGTAAACCGGAACAACCAGATTTCAGACCGTAATAGTTATTTACACGATAAAGTAGACTAAAAAAACAAACGTTATGTCATTATTCGATCAAATCAACAACGATATCAGGGAGGCGATGAAAGCACGCGAAAAGGAAAAGCTGGAAGCCATCCGCGGAATCAAAAAAGTAATGCTGGAAGCCAAAACTGCCAAAGGTGCCGGCGCCGAACTGAGCAACGAGGAAGCTTTGCAGATTATTTCCAAACTGGCCAAACAGGGAAGCGATGCAGCAGCCATATTCAAGCAACAGGGAAGGGAAGACCTGTACGAGCAGGAAATGGCACAGGTAGCTGTTTATGAACAGTATTTACCTGCAAAAATGTCGGACGAAGAATTAAGCGCTGTCGTGAAAGCCATTGTGGAAGAAGTGGGTGCCACTTCGATGAAAGACATGGGGAAAGTAATGGGAATTGCTTCCAAAAAACTGGCCGGACAGGCCGATGGAAAAGATATTTCCGCCAAAGTAAAAGAGCTTTTAAGCTAACAGCCGTAATAATCCGTACAGAACTATTT
>JBKDZK010000908.1:0-6064 GCA_047971205.1 Draconibacterium sp. | reverse complement strand
GCGGTGGATGTGGAATACAAATTCCCCTTCGGTTTTAAAGAAGTGGAAGGTATCCACTCGCGTACCGATTTTGACCTCTCGCAACACGAAAAATACTCGGGCAAAAAAATTCGTTACTTCGCCCCGGAACTCAACGAGTCGTATGTGCCTTATGTGGTGGAAACCTCGATTGGCGTGGACCGCATGTTCCTGCAGGTAATTTCGGCTTCGTATTGCGAAGAGCAGCTGGAGAAAGACTCACGTGTAGTGCTGAAGATTCCTGCTGTTCTGGCTCCGGTAAAACTGGCCGTTATGCCGCTGGTAAAAAAAGACGGGCTGCCAGAAAAAGCACGCGAAATTATCGAGGGGCTGAAGTTCGACTTCAACTGCCAGTACGACGAAAAAGACTCGATCGGGAAACGTTACCGCCGCCAAGATGCCATTGGAACACCATTTTGCGTTACCATCGACCACCAAACAACAGAAGACAATACCGTTACCATCCGCTACCGCGACACCATGAAACAGGACCGCGTAGCCATTGCCGACCTTGGAAAGATTATTGGCCAGCAGGTAAGTATGAAAAATTTGTTTGGGAAAATATAAGTAAAACTTACAAATATGTCCGGAAGAATGAAAATCGTTATTGTTGGCTCGGCTCATCCTCTCAGAGGAGGACTGGCAACCTATAACGAACGATTAGCTACGGAGCTTATTAACGAAGGACACGATGTTAAGATTGAAACATTCAAACTACAATATCCATCCATATTATTCCCAGGGAAAACACAATACAGCGATTCTCCCAAACCGGAGAATCTGAATATACATGTTTCGGTTAATTCAATTAATCCCTTTAATTGGCTGAAAATAGGAAGAAAGATAAAAAAAGATAAGCCGGATTTACTTATAAATAAATTCTGGATACCTTTTATGGCTCCTTGCCTTGGCACAATTGCCCGAATTGCAAAAAGGAATAAAAAAACAAGAGTCATTACCATTATTGACAATATCATTCCACACGAGAAACGTCCAGGTGATTACATCCTGAGTAAATACTTTGCAAACAGTGTCGATGGTTTTATTTCTATGTCAAAAAGTGTTCAGGACGATCTTTTAAAATTCGATCAGACAAAACCAAGGGAACTTACTCCACATCCGTTGTTCGATAACTTTGGAGAAATATTAGACAGGAATGCCGCATTAAAAGCATTGAAATTGGATACCAACCTCAAATACATGTTGTTTTTTGGTATTATCCGCGATTATAAAGGTCTCGACATTTTACTGGAAGCCTTATCTGACGAATGGTTTACAAAGAATAAGGTGAAACTTATCGTTGCCGGAGAATTTTATAACGATCCCAAAAAATATCACGATATCATCCGCCAAAAAAATCTTGAAGACCAACTCATAATGCACAACGATTTTATTTCGAATGAAAAGGTAAACCTGTATTTCAGTGCTGCCGATATTGTTGTGCAACCTTATAAAACAGCGACACAGAGCGGCGTAACGCAAATTGGGTACCACTTTAATAAACCAATGCTTGTTACCAATGTGGGAGGGTTAGCAGAGATAATCCCCGACCAAAAGGTAGGCTATGTAGTTGAACCAAACGGGAACGCCATTGCAAAGGCATTGATCGATTTTTTCGAAAACAACCGAAAGGTCGAATTTGAAGAAAATATCCTGGAGGAAAAGAAAAAATATTCATGGGATAAAATGACCGGAAAAATACAATCTGTGTATCAAAAAATACTGGAAAATGATCATCAGAAGTAAAGCTCCACTAAGAATCGGGCTGGCAGGAGGAGGATCAGATGTGTCGCCCTATTCCGATCAATTCGGAGGAGCCATTCTAAATGCAACCATTGATCTCTATGCTTATGCCACTATTGAGCCTCGTTCCGACGATAAGATTGTACTGCACTCCATCGATAAAAAAGAAAAGATGGAATGTAAATCTGACTTGTCATTGGAGATTGATGGCAAGCTTGATCTTTTGAAAGGAATTTACAACCGTATCGTCAAAGATTTTACGCAGAAACCGTTAGCTTTTACGCTTACAACTTATGTTGAGGCTCCCCCAGGATCTGGATTGGGATCATCATCCACCCTGGTAACAACCATCATCGGAGCCTTTACCGAATGGCTGAAACTCCCGCTTGGTGAATACGACATTGCACGGCTGGCCTACGACATCGAACGTATTGATTTAGGCCAGGCAGGAGGAAAACAAGACCAATATGCTGCAACTTTTGGTGGAGTGAACTACATGGAATTCTATGCCGACAATAAAGTAATTGTTAATCCTTTAAGAATACGCAACTCCATCCTTAGTGAGATTTCATACAACACCGTTTTGTACTTTACCGGCACCAGCCGGGATTCTTCCCAAATTATAGCCCGGCAGCAAAACAGTGTTACACACAATGAAGCCGAAAAAATTGAAGCAATGCACCAGATAAAACGACAAGCCATTTTAATGAAAGAAGCCATGCTTAGAGGAACGCTTGACGATATTGGTCCCATTTTCGACTTTGGCTGGCAAAACAAAAAAAGAATGGCTCAGGGAATATCTACCAACCGAATCGATGAAATATACCATGCAGCGATTAAAGCCGGATCTACCGGAGGAAAAGTTTCCGGTGCCGGTGGTGGAGGCTTTATGTTTTTTTATTGTCCGGTAAATACCAGATTTTCTGTTATAGAAGCTTTGCTTAAATTTGGAGGGGAGATTAAAAATTTCAATTTTAGTAAAAACGGTCTGACAAGTTGGACAATTTAACTCGGCCCATGATTAAAAAGAGAATAGAGGAATCAATTCGGGTGAAGCAATTGGTTCATGACAATGATCCTTTAATTAATACCATTGCTCAAATTTCCGAACAAATTACCCAAACGTACCGAAACAATGGAAAGGTCTATTTTTGTGGGAATGGAGGAAGTGCCGCTGATGCACAGCATTTAGCTGCAGAACTCTCCGGGAGATTTTATTTCGACAGACCTCCCTTGAATGCAGAAGCCTGTCATGTTAACACTTCTTTTCTTACAGCAGTTGCAAACGACTATGGCTATGAAATAGCCTATGCCCGTTACATTAAAGCGGTTGGATCCAAAGGAGATATTCTCGTTGGCCTGTCAACTTCGGGAAATTCAAAAAATATAGTTAATGCCATGAAAACTGCCAGAGAAATGGGCTTAACAACAGTGGCGCTTACCGGCGAAAGTGGAGGAAAACTAAAAGAACTGGCCGATTTTTTAATCAACATCCCTTCCTGTGATACTCCCAGAATACAGGAATCACACATTCTGGTTGGTCACATTATTTGCGAAATGGTAGAAAAAAACCTATTTGGAAGTGATTAAAGAAGCAATTATACTGGCAGGAGGGTTAGGCACCCGCTTGAAAGGTGTCATTTCAGATATTCCAAAACCTTTGGCTCCCATTTCCGGAAAGCCTTTCCTGACTTACATGCTGGAGTATCTGAATACCCAAAAACTCGAAAGAGTAGTTCTTTCTGTCGGCTATAAACATGAGATGATTGAACAGGCTTTCGGAAACCAATACAAAAATTTACTCATCCAATATTCCATTGAAATGGAACCGTTGGGAACAGGTGGTGCGATAAAACTTGCCATGGACAAAATTGTCGGGAGCGAGGTGCTTATTCTAAACGGAGACTCGTTTATTGAGGTAAATCTGCAAGAATTCAATAGCTCAAGCAAGAATAAAAATGCACAATTTGCGATTGTATTGAAGGAAATGACCCATTTTAACCGATATGGCACGGTTGAATTCGATGGACAGAAAATTCTTTGTTTCAATGAAAAAAAACCGGTAAAAAAAGGCTGGATTAATTCCGGCGTATATTTCCTGAAGAAAGATTTTTTTGAGACATTATCTTTTCCAGAGAAGTTCTCATTTGAGAAGGAGTTCCTTGAAAAATACTATTCTGAGTACGACTTCTCCGGATATGTTAGCAATGGATATTTTATTGACATTGGCATCCCGGAGGATTATGACAAAGCGCAAGAAGAGCTACCTGAAATAATAAGAATTACAGCATGACTCCTGCCTTATTCCTTGATCGAGACGGTGTGGTAAACGTCGAAAAAAACTATGTTTACAGAGCAGAAGACATCGATTTTATTGAACCCATTTTTGAAATTTGCAGAAAATACCAGGGAAAAGGATTTAAGATATTTATCATTACCAACCAGGCAGGTATAGCACGGGGATACTATTCCGAAGACGATTTCCTGAAGCTTACGCGTTGGATAGAAGTAGAGTTTGCCCAAAGGGGGATCGACATCATTAAAACCTATTTCTGTCCTCATCATCCGGAATTTACAGGTGAATGCCCTTGCCGGAAACCCAATCCGGGCATGATATTGAAAGCAAAGAACGAGTTCGACCTCGATCTGGAAAATTCGGTACTGATTGGCGATAAACAATCGGATATTGACGCTGGAATAAATGCTGGAATTAAACAGAATTACTTTCTTTGGGATTTGATAAAAGAAAATAGGAAATGAAGAAAGTGCTGATTATTACCTATTACTGGCCACCAAGTGGTGGCGGTGGTGTTATGAGATGGCTAAAAATGTCAAAATACCTTCCGGAACTGGGGTGGCAACCGATAATTTACACTCCTGAAAATCCGGATGCATCGGTTGAAGACAATAGTCTGCAAAAAGAAATCCATCCGGATACTCTTGTATTAAAATATCCAATCTGGGAGCCCTACAATATTTATCGCCGATTAACAGGAAAGAAAAAAAACACGAAGTTTAAAGCAGGTTTTGTTTCCGAAGCATCGTCGGGAAGTTGGAAGAATAAGCTCTCGGTTTTTATCCGGGGCAACTTGTTAATTCCCGATCCAAGAAGGTTCTGGATAAAACCATCAATAAAATTTCTTTCAAAATACCTCAAACAAAACCCGGTTGATTTAATCATTTCCACGGGTCCACCACACAGTATGCACCTGATTGCTCTCGGGTTAAAAAAGCAGTTCGACACAGTCTGGGTTGCCGATTTCCGTGATCCATGGACCGATATTGATTTTTATCATAAACTCAGGTTAACCCATTGGGCCGATAAAAAACACCGAAGTTTAGAGATGAAGGTTCTTGAGAAGGCCGACCATGTTGTAACAGTCAGCCCGAATTGCGCGAAAGATTTGAGCAAAATACCCAATAAAAAAGTGGAAGTTATTCATAACGGCTTTGATCCCGATGATTTTGAAGAACTTCCTTTTCCTTCCAACAATTTATTCTGCATTGCACATTTTGGGGCATTTAATCGCGACCGAAATCCAGAAGTGCTTTGGGAAGTGCTTGGCAAACTTGCTGAAGAGGACAAAACCTTCAAAGAGAAACTTTGTATCCGGCTAATCGGGCAAACTGACAAATCAGTTATTCAGAGCATTAAAAAAAATCGTTTAAATGAGCATCTGGTCCTAACCGATCACCTCCCTCACAAAGAAGGATTAAAAGAACTGGCCAAATCCCAGGTATTGCTACTCCCCATTAATGATTCACCCAATGCCCGCGGAATTTTGCCTGGAAAAATGTATGAATACATGGCGCTGAAAAGACCTATCCTGGCAATCGGCCCCGGTGACTCTGATTTCACCCACATCCTAAATGAAACAAAAACAGGAGTAGCTTTTGACTTCAATGACTCTGTTGGGATAAAAAAAGCAATTGAAAACTACTTCCAATTATTTACAGAGGAAAGGCTTCATGTTGAATCTTCTGCTTTTGAGAAGTTTTCACGCAAAAACTTAATCCAAAAACTTATCAGCTTTGCGGGCAAATAGAATTCAGGCTTTTCTCAGAAACGGATGATAATCACCTTTTAGTCCTATTGGCTTTGTGTTGCGCACATAATCGGTTAAAACAATGCTTTCACGCGCATCGTCAATGCCGAAACCGTTCCCATTCAGGATGCTTTGGTAGGTTACGGTGTGCAGGTCGGTAAATCCGCCACTAAACTCCACCTCATCGCCGTTCACGGTTATCGAGCGAAATGTTCGCATACCGCGACTGGTAGCATATTCGGGCAGGTCGTTGGCAT
>JBKDZK010000907.1:0-1833 GCA_047971205.1 Draconibacterium sp. | reverse complement strand
TTACCTATAAGAATCCGGAAAAAATTTTATTCGTACGGCGGGAATTTGTTCTCCGTTAAGATCGAGAATCGCAGATGCAAAGTTAATCTTGTCCAGCAAGCATTTCTCAACACTTAGTGACAGTGCCAATATTTCTTCCAGAAAGTAAAACTTCTTTACCAGTAAGAAAATGGAGTTGGGTTGCGCATATTTCAGCGGCAGCTGGCCATAATAGTGAGCATAGGGCAGTGAGGCTTCTGAAACACAGGTATTTGCCAGGATATGGCTTTTGAGTGGACTCAGCATCTCAACTTTGGAGATGGAGACTCAGACTTTTAAAAGTGCTTTCATGACAGTAGGATTAGTGTTGATTCTTTTGTATTGAAAACGATAAAATGAACGTGAAAGTTACGACTGCTTCAGAAATTTATTGTTAACGAATGTTCGTATTAAGCAGCTGGGTGATTGGGGAGATTATCACAGAAAATGATCATCTGCTAAGTGGTAAAATGATTTGATTTTGTAAAATAAAGCTTCAGATTTTATTTTGAAAACCCTGAATTGCAATGAATTAATTGAAACGGCATTTTGAAATAAATGATCCAGCAATTTAAACCTAACTGATATTTATTCGTCAACAAGTAGAGATATGAAACAATTTTATCGAGCCAAGACTGTTTTATACATTACCATTGAAAATAAACTAATCTGATTTTTCATGAAAAAAATTACTGCTTTGTTACTCCTCTTTTTTGCTTGTATTTCTTTATTTGCTCAAGTCGAGGAACAAAAAGGGCTGGAGGCTATTACCATCGAATCGATTAAAGGACAGCTGGGATTTTTGGCATCGGACTGGACCGAAGGGCGTGCTGTTGGAACCAAAGGAGCTTATATGGCGGCAGATTACATTGCAGCCATGTTCCAAACCTACGGCGTAAAGCCATTTGGCGACCAGGTTTATTCAAGACCCACACGTGCCGAGCTCATGGCAGGAATCAGACCAACGGCTTCGAAAAGTTATTTTCAAAATTTTAGCCTGATTGAGTACGAGCCCGGGGATGAACAACAGCTTTCAGTAATAGGCGGCAAGCCGGGGAGTGAAAGTTCGATCGAGTTTAACTTCAAAACTGACTTTTATGTAAATACCGGTTCTGTCGGACAATCTGGTAAAGCAGGGGTGGTTTTCGTTGGTTATGGCTTTCAGGATGAAGAAAAGGGTTACGACGATCTGAAAAAAGTTGACCTTAAAGGAAAAATAGCGGTTGTGCTGAGCGGATTTCCGGGGCATCGGGATTCTGCTTCGGTAGCATACAAAAAATTTGTACCGATGGATCGGTATGCTGTTTCGCGGATAAGAGGCAGTAGATATGAGAGTATTCAAAAAGCCGGTGCAATTGCCATAATACGGGTTAGGCTTGACATAGATCCGACGCTGACTTGGGCTAGCAACCAGATTTATCCGGTGAAAGGAAATTATTACGAAGCCGACCAAGCCTTAAACAACTACTACAGTACCCGGATGATGATGCCCGGAAAAGAAGTGGAAACTAGTCTTCCGGTCTTTTCCATAACACAGCGTGTTGCCAATGCAATAATTGCCGGTACCAATGTTGATTTTGAAAAATTTGAAGAGGAGGTGGCGGCTAATCCTGTTCCAAAATCGGTGGAATTGAGTGGGAAATCGATTGCTTTCAAAACTACGGTAAAGTCAAAGATTGTTAAAGCCAGAAATGTAGTGGGCTTTATTGAAGGCGAGAAAAAGGATGAATTTATTGTGGTAGGAGGACATTACGATCATCTTGGAAAACACGATGGCTGGATCTGGAACGGAGCTGATGACAATGCTTCGGGAAC
>JBKDZK010000906.1:0-3551 GCA_047971205.1 Draconibacterium sp. | reverse complement strand
CCTTAAGACCTTGTAACCCACCACAGTCACAGTCTCAGTTACAGTCACAGTTCGCAGTTTCATAAATAAATGCTGGAATGCGTGAATGCTTTAATGCGGGAATAAGCACCGAGCTGCTATTCATTGGAAATTGATTATTGGAATTCTGACTTCAGTCCATCAATCCCTCAATCCTTCAATCCATCAATCCCTCAATCCCTCAATCCCTCAGTCCTTTATTTTACTCCTGCTGCAGTGCTTTTACTTTTGCTACCATCAGGGTGATTCCGATGCCAAAAATGCCAATTACGGCGTAGGAGTAACGCAGGCCAAATGCTTCGGCAATAAAACCGATCAGCGGCGGGCCCATCAAAAAACCGAGAAAGCTGACGCTTGAAACAGTGGCCAGTGCAATTCCCGGAGGTATTTTTTCATGTTTTCCGGCGGCGCTGTAAACCGTTGGAACAATGCTTGAAACACCCAGACCAACCAGCATAAAAGCTATGGTACTGGGAACCAGGTATGGGAAAATGACAGAGGTAAAAAGCCCGGTGGAGATCATTACCCCGCAAATTTGCATCAGGCGTTTTCTTCCTATTTTCGAAATAAGGAAATCGGCTAAAAACCGTCCGGTAGCCATCATAATCATAAAAGAGGTGTAGCCCAGTATCACCAGCGATTCAGGTGCTTTTACCACATCTTTAAAATACACCCCGCTCCAATCGAACATAGCGCCTTCGCTGGCCATACTAAAAAAGCCGATGATCCCAAGCTGGAGTAAAATACTGTCGGGTTTCATAAAAAACTTTCGCCGGGGTTCATGTTTTTTGGGGTCGGCATCCACCCTTACCAGGTAGGGGTAATTGATGCGGACAATCACCCACACAATAAAAATAATGGTGATGAAGTGCCATACGGGCTGAACTTTCAGGTTGATCATCAGTAAGCCGATCAGTGCGCCGGTAAAGCCAGCAAGACTCCAGCCTCCGTGAAACGACGCCATGATGGGGCGGCCGTAAAGACGCTCGGCAGCCACTCCCTGGGTGTTGACCGAAATGTTGCACATGTTTCCGGTAAGCCCAAAAAGAAAAAGAACAACCGCCAGTTGCCAGCCGGCCTGCACCAGCCCAATGCCGGTTAACGCGAGCGTGTAGAGAGGTAAACCCACTTTTAGCACGTTGTGGCTGCCAAAACGGGTAACCAGTTTTCCGGAGAAAGGCATCATCAGAAACTGCCCGACCGGCAGTGCAAAGAGGATACTGCCGAAAGCTCCGTCGCTTAGGTGAAGGCTTGTTTTGATATCGGGGATACGACTTGCCCACGATGCAAAGGCCAAACCCATACTGAAATAAACCAGTGCAACAGCAAGGCGGGTTCTTCGCTTTCCGGAGGTAACGCCCTCTTCTAGTATGCTTTCGAGTGTGATTCCTGACATTGGTTACTTATCAATTTGCGGGCAAAATTAGGAAAAGCCACCAGCACAGGCCTGATTTTGATAAAATTAGCCTTGAATGTTAAGAAATCAGTATCTGCTTGTCTTTTTTTGTTCTGCTGTTTTTCTGTGTTGCCGTGTGGCTGTTTACAGGAAAGATTTGTCCCATGTTTATCTCCAACAATTTAGATCAACGTAGAAAACCATGTATTATGAATATGGTCAGAGAAGCTCTGCGTTTTGCTTCTAATAATAACCTTAATTCCGTAACTAACTTTAGTTTCACACTGATTGCGCTGATTACCGCAAATTTTATCTCATTCAATTGAGTGACATCAGATTCTGCGCGTATCTGTGTCATCTGCGCGCCGTTAAATCAGTGAGACTCTGATTTTAGGAGCGATAGTGAACTGAAATTATGAAGTCGAACTCCTACCCGTCCGGCAGGCGGGGATCCCGATTCACAGCCATCGGCATGACTCGCAGCTCATAGCTCGCGGCTTGTAGCTTATTCCTGCATTAAAGCATTCCTGCATTGTTGCATTTTTTTATCCCAAACGATTTAGTTTTTGACTGATTGAAGGGCCTTCGAGATGTGTTTCCAGTAAGCCTTGTGAAAGTGGACGCCTTCTTTCCCGATAATTTCGTGGTATGTTTTTGGCTCATCGTCGGGAGCGAATTTCAGAGCGGCCATGTTTTCGTACAAGGCTGGGATTTCAGGGTGAAACTGAACGGCAAAAACATTGGGGTAAACGCGGTGGGCGAGGGCTTCTACTACTTTCCCGTCGTGTGATAGCGCTGTTACTTCCAGGTTTTTTCCTATTTTCTCTGCTGCCTGGTGATGGGCACTCAAAACTTTAGGCGTTTTGTTCTTTTTAACTTTCACCGTTTTTCCAAAGAAATGATTCCCGGTAAACTGGATCGGGTGCAGGTTAATGCCCATCAAAAGGGTATCTTCCACCAGTTCCTGCCAGTAATTACGGTGCAGGTCATCTCTATTGGTTTTTACGGTTTGTTCGGCATTACCGGCTCCGTAAACTTCTTCCGGAATATCCTGAATGAGCGTACCTCCCGTTGCCACATTCATGGTTTGCATGCCCAGGCAAAAACCGGTGACCAGGTAATCGGGTCTTGAGGCGAGGAACGGAGTAAACGTTTCATCCTGGAAACCGCCAAGCAGGTGGAACAGAAAACTGACTTCGTAAAAGTGCCTTTCCGGATCGGTCACCACCGAGAGCGTATTTTCCTCCCCATAAACGGCTGGCGGAATATCGGGGCCTCCAAAAAAGATGACGCCTGCCGAATTGTCAAAAGCCTTTTTTAATTGCCGGCTAATCCCGTTTTCCTGAAACAGGTTGTTTTCATCTAAATCCCCGGAGATGGCCTGCAGGTGAAACTTATCCAGCTTCTTTTCTTTAATGTATTGCTGCGTTTTGGCAAAATCGTACTTCTGGTCTTCAAAATAAACTCCCACGAATTCTACTTTGTCCTGTACTTTGAAAATCTTGTTTTCAGTAAGGTAGCGGATGGTCTGAATCCGGGAAACAGTCGGGTCGCAAAGGAGCACATAACGCTTGCCGGGATCAAAGTTCCGATCAAAAAAATCCTGGGAGTAAGAGCTCAGTGCTGTAAATACGAACAGAAGCAGGAAGAGTGTTTTTTGCATGTCAAATTGTTTTGAATCCTTTCAAATATACTACAATGCCGCGATTTTAAAGTGTATCCGATTCCTTTAAATAAAACATAATGAATGGTAGGTATGAAGCTAAAACTTGTACATTTGTGAAGTAACCTTAAATAGTAAAGAATGAAATTTAATTTTAAATCGTCTTATTTAGTTATTGCTGTTATTGGTTTGATTGTGATCCTGCTTTTTGGAGGTCGGATGTTTATGATCATTGAGCCTGGTGAACGGGGAGTCATATTCCGCCCTTATACAAGCGGTCTCGATAAAGACAATATTTATACCGAAGGTTTTCATGTAATTGCTCCGTGGAACGACATGAAAGTGTACAACGTACGTGAGCAGCAACGTGAAGAAACCATGGATGTTCTGGACAAAAACGGGCTTTCCATCAATACCGATGTAACGGTTCGTTTTAACCCGCATTATACGAAAATCGGTCATTTGCACGAAAAA
>JBKDZK010000905.1:0-2098 GCA_047971205.1 Draconibacterium sp. | reverse complement strand
TTTGCCGACAGAAGTGAACTTCGCAACCTGACTGAAAGAATCGAACGTCTCCTGCGCAAGCTTAAAAACTCGTTTCAACTGGGAAATGCTATCAAAAATGGAATTCCGGTAGCCATTGTAGGCGAAACCAACGTTGGAAAGTCGACGCTGTTAAATGCTTTGCTGAATGAAGACAAAGCGATTGTTTCGGATATCCACGGAACCACCCGCGATGTAATCGAGGACGTAGTGAATATTCACGGAACTGCTTTTCGCTTCTTTGACACGGCCGGTATCCGCGAAACCAGCGACCACATAGAAACTCTGGGAATTGAAAGAAGTTACAGTAAACTAGAACAAGCCACGGTAGTATTGTTGGTAGTGGATACACATAATCCTTACCCGCTTGTAAAAAGCCGGATTGACAAGATCAGAGAGCGTATTTCTCCCGGACAAACATTGATAATTGTTGCCAATAAAATTGATTCAGGACTGCGTGATACCATTCAGCTACTGGAAGTACTCGACCTGGCCGATAACGAGAAAATGGTATTTATTGCCGCCAGGAAAAAAGAAAACCTGGATGAACTGATCGACCACATGATCCACTCAGCAAACATCGATACCGTTGAGCAGGATGTGATTGTAACCAACGCCCGGCATTATGAAATATTAAAACATGCGCACGATGCCATTTTGCGTGTTTTAAACGGACTCGATACCGGAATTACCGGTGATTTCCTTTCACAGGACATACGCGAATGTTTGCATTATCTTTCAGAGATTACGGGAGAAATAAGCAATTACGAAGTGCTGGGACATATTTTTAAAAATTTCTGTATCGGAAAGTAAGCGAGACCGATTCTTCAATAATGCTTCATTTTTGAAGAATCTTTACTGGTCGAACTTATCCCGATGAACAAGGTGAGATCGAGATCTATTCAGAATTGGTCAAAAAAAATAAACTTTAGTCCGGTTTTATCCTGAAAAAAAGATAATGTATTTCAGCATTCTTTCTTCAATAAAAATCCTTCAAAAACTACCTGAAGAGATCAATTACTTCGTCAACCGTTACATTACCAAAATAGTCGGTCAAATTTGCCGATGAAATAATTTGTTGAATGTGATCCGTTTCGTGCTTTTCGCCAAGTAATTTTTCTTCCAACTCTTCGATGGGCTTCGAAGCAAAGAAATCGCCAAAAATCTTAATGTTCTGAATAATCCCTCTTTTTACATCTAAATGAAGTTCGATAAAACCAGCCGACACTTTAATTGCTTTGTTGAAATCGTAAGAAGGAGAAACACCAAAATTCCATTTCCAGGTACTGTATTTTTCGCTTGCCAACTCTTTAATCCCTTCGCTCTCCTCCGGAAGCAATTGATGTATACTTGCATCTTTGTTTTCTTTCAGAATTTGATCGACCAATAACTTTTTAAACGAATCCACGGTCGTTTTTCCCGGCAAATACTCAATCAGGTTGGTTACACGTGCCCGAACTGATTTAACCGCTTTATCCTTAAATTTTAATGGATTGATTTTTAGAGCCTCACTTAAAACGCTCATTTCCGAGTTCAGCAAAATAGTCCCGTGTTGAATAATTTTTCCGTTGCGGGCCAGTTTGGCATTCCCGCTAAACTTTTTCCCGTCAACAACCAGGTCGTTTCGGCCTTCGAGCTTGGCCTGAACACCCAAACCATTTAATAAATCAACTACCGGTTGGGTAAATTTTGAGAAATCCAGGAAATCATCGACTTCGGATGGTGCATGAAATGAAAAATTCAGATTTCCCAAATCGTGATAAACAGCACCTCCTCCCGACATTCTTCGCACCACCTTTATGTTGTTTTTCGAAACGTATTCAAGGTTAATTTCTGCCAGCGTATTCTGAAATCGCCCCACAATAATCGAAGGCGCGTTTACATACAATAAGAATATCTCCTGGTCGGGATATTTATTTAGCAAGTACTCTTCTGATGCAATATTAAAATAGGCATCGTTCGACGGAGAATCAATAATCAACATAAATCAACAATTTCAACAAAAATAGAAAGAAACAATGAAATATCCATAAGCGTAAAATAGTCATACCCAATGTGATGAATATATGCGAACTTTGAG
>JBKDZK010000904.1:0-7229 GCA_047971205.1 Draconibacterium sp. | reverse complement strand
GATTTACCGATGCCAGCGCCTTAGATTTTGATGCGTCGTTGAGCAGTTCCGATCTTCGCGAAATTATTCGCCGCGAACGTCGTGTTGAATTGGCTTTGGAAGGTTTACGAATCTTTGATATCCGCCGTTGGGAAACTGCTGAAACGGTTTTGGATGGAAATCCTCACGGAGCTCAGTATGGCGATCCGAGTATCGACAACGGTTATATCAGGCTCGATGTGCGTTCATTTAATCCTGCAAGGGATTATTTATGGGCGGTTCCGCAGTCGCAAAAAGATTTAAATCAAAATCTTGGTCAAAACCCAGGCTACTAATTTAAGTGATTCAAAAAATGAACAATAAACACAAACATATATCGATTATGAAAACACTAATTATAAAATTAACTATCATAACTTCTTTGCTTATCGCCTTTGTAGGATGTGAAGACGACGAACTAAGAGATACACGTGTAACTGCCGTACAAACCTTGTACGAACCTGCCGCAAATGCATCAATTGTATTGCAAACTTCTGCTTCGGCAGCTGTATATTTCGAATGGGAACCTGCAAAAGCTGAAGACAGCGGAATGGTACTTTATGAAGTAGCTTTTGATGTTGAAGGCGGCGATTTCTCGGAACCGATATACAGAATGGCTTCGGATAACAACGGAGGTTATAACCACGCTACAATTTCGCACAAACAATTAAATAAAATTGGTGCGCTGGCCGGTATTGGTTCGGCTGAAAAAGGTAAATTGATCTGGACTGTTTTCTCTTCAAAAGGAATTAACGATTTGAAAGGTGAAGAAGTTAGAACGATGGAAATTACCCGTTTAGCAGGTTTTGCCGATGTTCCGGTTGATGTTTACATTACAGGTGCCGGATCAGAAAGTGGTAACAACTTGGCCAATGCAAGTATTATGAAAGGAATCGCTCCGGGCGAATTTGAGATTTACACTGAACTTATAGCCGGCGAAGCCTACTACTTTACCGATGGAAACTCAGGCGACACCCGTCAGTTCTACATCGAAAATGGTGTGATTAAAGAAGGTGCATCAACAAGTACAGTTGAAAACACATCAGTTTACCGTATCAATATCGATTTTAATGTTGGTTCTGTTGTAATGACTGAAATTGTTGACTTTCAGCTGCACTTTGCTCCAACTGATGAATTCTTGTTCTCGTTGGAATACCAGGGAGGCGGTATATTTAAAGCAAGCAACCAGCCGCTTGAATTTAAGCAGGAAGGTTGGGGGCGCGATGAGCGTTATAAATTCAGAATGACCGTTAAAGATGCTGACGGAAACGACGCCTATGAATGGTGGGGAACACTGAATGCTACTGATGGCCGTCCGTCAGGAAACGAAGAATATTACTACATGGCACCTGTTGCAGAATCGAGATGGGATGACAAGTGGAAATTTGATGGAATTATGGATATGGCCTACATTGATGTAATTGCCTATTTCTGGGCAGAAGGACCATACACTCACAATGTTATTAAAGTTAGTGATCAATAAATAGAGCTAAGGTAGAACTGGGGCAGGGGTCACCCTGTCTCAGTTTGTTTTTTAGAAATTGAAGTATGAATAGAAGATTGATAGTATTAGCGATAATTGGCCTGTTCTTTTTTCAGGCGTGTGAGAAGGATGAAGTTGATCCGGGAAATGGCGGAGGAGAAGAAACAGCAATAAGCTGGGCAGCGGCTGCTGATAGCAGTAGCTCGTCTTTTATTTATTCATACTGGAACCCTGCCGACGCCTATTTCCAATACAACAATACAAATAATACCGATTTCCAATACTGGCCGCAGGCTCATGCTTTGGATGTTACTATTGATGCTTACGAAAGGACTGGTGATAACCTGTACCTCACTACCATAAACGACTGGTACGAAGGAGTAAAGGCAAAAAACGGCAATTCGTTTTTCAATGTTTTTTACGACGATATGGAATGGAATGCACTGGCCATGTTACGTGCTTATAATGCAACCAACCAGGAGCGTTATAAAACAGCCGCTATTTTGGTTTGGGAAGACATTCAAACCGGATGGAACGACAACGCAGGTGGTGGCATTTCGTGGAAAAAAGATCAGCCGTACAGCAAAAATGCCTGTTCAAACGGTCCGGCCTGTATTTTGGCCGCGCGGCTTTATCAGCAGTTCGGCGATGAAGCATATAAAGAGTGGGCACTGGATATTTACGGATGGGAAAAGGAATATCTTTTTAATCCGGCAAGTGGTGCGGTGTACGACAACATTAACAGCCGTACCGGTGAAACTCAAACGGAATGGATTTTTACCTATAACCAGGGAACATTTCTTGGCTCTGCCTTGGAATTATACAATATAACAGGTGAGAAAACCTATTTGAACGACGCACAAAAAGCTGCCGATTATACGCTAAATACTTTGGTGAATAGTGGCGACCGCCTGCTAAAAGACGAAGGCTCTGGCGATGGTGGTTTGTTTAAAGGAATATTTGTACGGTATTTTACTCAACTTATACTTCATCCTGATTTGTCGGACGGTACCCGAAACCGTTACCTGCAATTTCTGAAATACAATGCAGAAAAATTGTGGCAGGAAGGTACAGATAAAAACAAATTGCTTTATGGAACTTACTGGAAAAACAAACCGGGAAGCACAAGCGATTTAACCACTCAAACCAGCGGAGCCATGTTAATTGAAGCTGCTGCTTTGCTTGAAGAAGAAGGACTTATAAACCCTTAATCAGATTTTGTTTGATTAAAAGAAGAACAAAACAAATGATAAGATCGGTAATTCTTGGTGTAGCATCACTGGTATTTGTTTTATGTTCGGTGTATGCGAAAGGACAGTCCTATGTCTTGAAATTCAATACTTCAGAACCTGAAAGTTATATCGATTGCGGAACTTTTGATGAATATGTTTCTGGTGATTTTACCATTGAAACCCGAATCTTCATCGATAGTTGGGCAGGGAATTACATATTGGCGGATGAATCGTGGAACGCTACTTCCGGTCCAGTAGGATTTGCTTTTCGGTTTAACTCAAGTGGAAACGTTGAAGTAAATATTGGCACCGGAGAATGGGAAGCCGTTACAAGTACCGGAAACCAACTAGAAAAGGGGAAGTGGCAGCATGTTGCCTTTTCAGTGAATACAGATAATGTAGTTAAGATTTTTATCGATGGTATTTTAGCGGGAAACGGAACGCTGAGCAAAGCAATGATTGCATCAGGAAACCATGCTTTTATGGGCGAAGGTTCGGCGTGGAAAGACCGCCGTTTGGATGGCAAATTATCCGATTTCAGAATTTGGAATACCGCACGAACAGAAGAAGATATTAACCTAAATAAAAACATACGACTAAACGGCAACGAAGATGGTCTGGTAGCCAACTGGTTGTTGAACGAAGGACAAGGTGATTCCATTTTGGATATGACATCGCAGCATAACCTACAGCGAGGAGCCGGAACAGAATGGGGGCAAAAAGACAATATCCGGGTAGGCGGAAGCCTGAAAATACTGGATAGTGGAAATGACTCTGTTTTGGTGCGAGTTGACGGCGAAGTTATTAGCGATTGGAGCGTGACCGAAGCGCAAATTCCTGGCGAATTTTCATTCCGAAAAATAAATGACCATTCGGCATATCTGGTTTATTCTGCAGAAACTTCAAGCTATCAAAACGATACAATTTATATAACCGCCACAACTGCTGGTGCCACTGGAATTGAGGCGCTGGTGGCAGTTGATTTATACGATAACAAATACCAATATTTTGGTGAAAAACTGTTGGATAAAATTCACGACGAGTTTTATAATAAAAGTAATGGTTTGTATGCCGAATCGATTGATGCTTCATCAAATTTTATACAGGGAACGAGCTTTGTTTGGCCGGCTTCGCACATGTTGCGGGCATTAACAAATGCCTGGAAACTAAATCCCGAAAAATACGAAAGCCTCCTTTTTAACTACCTGTCGGCCATTGAAAAATACAAAGTAACAAAAGCAGGACGAACCGGTTATGCTGTTTTGCCTGGAAATACCGGAACACGTTTTTACGATGATAATGGGCAACTTATGATGCCATTTTCGATGATCTATGACCTGGCTCAGGATGGCACCGCTCTTGAAAATCTGAAAGTGGCTTACGAGTTTAACAACGAAATTCGCGACAGTCGCTACGCCATTCCGCAGCACGAAGATCAGCTCGGCTTTGGAATGTTATTTTCCATGTCGGTAAATTACACCAGTTACGCGGCCGCCAAACTGTATCAGTATACGAGCGATAACCAAACAACCGTTGTCATTCAAAATGCAATTCTTTTGTATCAGCTTACCAACGAACAAAACTACCTTGATGATGCCCACGAAATGATGAACAGTTGTATTGATCTGTGGTATAAACAGGGACAAGGTTTAAGCGAGATTTCTTTTTGGGGTGGTGACGATATGATTGATGCTTTGCTCGATATGTACCAGGAAACTGCAGATGATAAATTTTATACGATTGCCGCCGATATTATGGATTTTTTAAGTTCCTACAACAGTGATAAACGCGGATACTACGCCAGTAGTTATTCGGATGCTGAAGGAAAATGGAATCTGAACAGATTAAACAAAAATCCATCGGAAATTGGTATGATGGGACAGGCTGCTGCCGCTTCATCGTTTTTAAATGTTGCGTATAGTGCCCTAAATCCGGTGACAGCTGTAAACGAAATTGAAGTTTCAGGAAAAAGACAAACTGTATCTGTATTTCCCAATCCCGTTTATAAAGGTCATGAAATCTGCATTCAATTATCCGGCAAAACTGATGTTGCATGCGATGTATATTTCTATAATCAGGCGGGGCAGTTAATACAAAAGCAAAACTCGTTACCTGTTACTCCCGACGGAAAAGTAAATTTTAGCCCGGAAGCCGGATTCCCGGGCATCTATTTTATTCAACTTATTTCAGGGACGAATGCCTACCAGGCAAAAATTTCGATTTACTAAAATGAAAACGATTAAAAACATGAAAAGATAGCAGCGTTTGCTGTGGAGACAATAATGATGTTTTACACGAAAATCTGATTTTAAAATTTAAACCAACTAAAAAAATGAAACAAACAATATTTCTACTGCTATTTATTATTGCTCTGATTAGCTGTAAGCAATCGGAAAAAGGAAAAACTACCAATGATCCCGAAAAACTTACTCAATATGTAAATACTTTTCTGGGAACCGCTCCTTTGCAAGACAGCATCGATTGTGGTTACAATCCACCTGAAAACTGGCGCGTGTGGGCCGGATTGACTTATCCCGGAGCGTCGTTGCCCAATGCAATGGTACAACTTAGCCCCATTACCGAATGGCACAGCGGAGCCGGTTACGAATACGAAGACAGCGTAATTTATGCCTTCTCGCACACGAATAAAGGACATTGGAACCTTTGTCATATTCCTGTGCTTCCGGTAACCGAGGGTTTTACTGCGGATGATTTTGGCTCAGAATTTAAACACGAGAACGAAGCCGCAGAACCGGGATATTACCGCGTTAAGCTCGAACGTTACGGAATTGATGTGGAGCTGACAAGCACTTTGCACTGTGGTTTCCACAAGTATGAATATCCAAAAGGGAAACCGCAAAACATTGTATTCAACTTGTCGAAATCGAACGAGCGGGTTCGCGATTGGAATATTGAACAGGAAGGAACAAATGTAATTAAAGGCTATCAGCAAACCGGAGAAAAAATATATTTCTATGCCGAAACCAACCGGACAATAGTAAAACTTGAAACAACCGGCGGCGGACGTCGTGAAGTCGCCGTTGTTTCTTTTAACGACGCTGAACCTGATGAGCCGATTGAGTTGAAATTGGCGCTGTCGTTTGTAAGCATCGAAAATGCGAAGCAGAATTTGGAAGCCGAGTTAGCCGGAAAAAGTTTTGGCGAGGTGAAAAATGAAGCTTCTCAAACCTGGGAAAATTTATTGGCTAAAATTAAGGTTTATGGAGGCACCGAAAAACAAAAGTCGTTGTTTTACTCGTCGCTGTACCGTTCATTTTTATGGCCGGCACTGCGTAGCGATGTAAACGGCGATTTTACCGATGCCAGCGGGAACGTTGTAAATAAAGGTTTTAGCTACTACACCAACCCATCGCTGTGGGATACCTACCGTAATAAGCTGGTTTTGCTCGGAATGCTATCGCCCGGTGTAACTGCCGATGTTATTCAGTCGCTGATCGATAAAGGCGAAAAATCCGGTTTTATGCCTACCTTTTTCCATGGCGACCATGCCGCACCTTTTATTTCCGGCTCTTATTTGCGCGGGATTCGTAATTACGATGTTGAAAGCGCTTACCGCTTGCTTTTTAACAATGCAACAAAAGAAGGGGGCACGCGGCCACATATTTCAGAATATATTGAAAAAGGTTACATTTCAACACCCGGAGTTAAAAACCCACACGTGGAAACAAAAGCAAAAGCAGGGGTAACTAAAACCCTTGAATTTGCTTACGACGATTATGCAGTGGCGCTTCTTGCAAAAGAGTTGGGAAAAGATGACGATTATAAAATGTTGATGGAACGCACATCAAATTATAAAAACCTGTTCGATCCTTCAACCGGATTGATGAGAGGAAAACTGGAGAACGGGGCTTGGGTAAACAACTTTAACCCTGAATACCCTTATTACGAATACATGTACCGCGAGGCCAACGCGTGGCAATCTACATTTTTTGCCCCGCACGACACAAAAGGTTTGATTGGTTTATACAAAAGTGAAGAAGAGTTTGAGCAAAAACTCGATTCGTTGTTTTCAATCCCGTGGAACAGTTCGTACATTGCCCGGAACGTTTCATCATTTATCGGGCAGTATTGCCACGGAAACCAGCCTGACCACAGTTTTCCGTACCTGTACACATTTATCGGCAAACAGGAAAAATCGCAAGCCATTCTCGACAGCATTATGAACCGTTTTTACGGAATGGGCAAGTGGGAAAATGCTCTGTGCGGAATGGACGATGCCGGAGAAATGTCGGCATGGTATGTATTTGCTGCAATGGGATTCTATCCTTATTCTCCCGGCGATGCAGAATATATAGTTTCGGTGCCGCTTTTCGATAAGATTGAATTGGATTTATCGGTACAAAAATCAATTATTCAAAAAGAAAATTCAGGGAAAAAGATTCAGGATATTACCTTTAACGGTGAAAAGGTTGACAGTTATTTTATTTCGGATAAACAACTGAAATCCGGGGGAAGTTTCATAATTAAAACAGAAT
>JBKDZK010000903.1:0-3057 GCA_047971205.1 Draconibacterium sp. | reverse complement strand
TCAAAGGGGAAACCATCTCGATAAGGCAATGCACCGAACCAACAAAAGAAGTGAAAGCCATTTACGACACGCTGCATTATAAGCATGCCCCGTTCTCACGGAAAAAATCTGTTGTACCCCTTGCCGAAATTTAAAAAAACGACAAGGCTAAACATCAGCACCTTACGGCGTAATGGCTGCAATGTGGGTTAGGATTATTTAAATCCGGACAACAGACTTGTGACCAACTAATTAACTATTCGATAGTTACAATTAATGCAGGCAAAGACACAACATATTGCGTAGGCCTTCATTTAAACAACATAAACATTGGTAGTAATTTAACTGTGGAGAATGGTTATGAGCCATTCTTCTTCAGGTGGGAGTGTGAAGTAAAAGTATCAAACAACTTGACCTATACGGCAAGCGACTTTTTAAACGACACAACTATCCGTTCACCTGTTTTTACCAGATATTTAACAACGGCAGAGTGGATCAAATTCAAGGTGCAAATAAGCGACTACACGGGTGATTATGAGGTGGACAGTATAAATGTCCGCTTCTCGTCGTTCAATTACCTTACAGCTTATCACATCATTGAACTGAACCAAGGAGATAGTGTACTATTCAGCCAGTCATCAATTGGGGGAGGTATCGAACCATTAAAATTCAGTTGGCATCCCACACTCGGGTTGAGCAATCCGGATACTTTGATAACCTGGTGTAAAACAGATTCGTTAACCCAATGGAGCAATCAATACGACATTGTGGCAACCGACTCCTGCGGATGCATTTCCGATCCGAACCTGGCTTACGAAGTACGGTTAAAGACAACCAATCTCTCTCATTTGGAAAAAGTCAAAAACAACAGCCTGAATATAAGACAGGAAAATGAGAAGATATATTTTGACAACCCAGATTTTTTCTCGGCCCGCATTAATTTGTACTCTTTGACCGGGGCTATTATCAGTTCATTTGAAACGAAAGAAAACCATATCAACATTAATAGCTATCTCCAGACAACAGGTACTTATATAATGTCCGTAACGCTTGGAGGAAAGAATGAAAACATTAAAGTATTAAAAAAATGATGACAATTTTATCAAAGTACACATTTATGATAATCATTGTTTTTGTTTGTTCAATAGTAAAGGCACAAGATGTTTCGATATACATACAAATAGAAGACAATGAGATTGTTCCCCACCTGACAAAAAGCAAAAACTCAGACTGTTTGGAAATAAAAGCAAAAGACCCTTCTTTAAATGAATTGTATAAACGATTTAATATAAAGAAATTCGGGAAAGCTTTTCCAACTGCAGTAACTCCCAGGTTACAAAACACATATCTCATAATTTGTAATGACAAGAAATTAGGAGAAGAAATAAAAAAAAGATATAAAGAAAAGATTCCCCGCGTAGAGGTTGCAGAAGAAACCCCAATGTTGACCTATGATCCTAATGATTATGGTCTTGCTTTGGGGCAACCTAATTTAGATTTAATAAATGCAAAAACAGCTTGGGACATTGTATTGGGCTTACCAAAAGTAGATATTGCGATTAGTGATACCTATTTTGATCTAAACCATGAAGATCTAAATATGACTTTATTTAGCGGAAGCAACAATAGCAACGTCTCAGTGATGTATCATGGGACATTTGTAGCGGGGCTGACCGGAGCTATTACCAATAATAGCAAAGGTTTATCATCCGTTGGATTTGACACACACCTTGCCGTTACGTCCAATTATGCAAACCACAATGAAGTTCTATTACTTGCCCAGGCTGGCTACAGGGTAATTAACTGTAGTTGGGAAACCCATTGCTCACCAATAAGTTCTATTGAAGATGTTTATAACGAAATTAGAAATGTATGGGACGCTGTCGTCGTTTTTGGCGCCGGAAATTCTGGGGCAAGGAATTGCGGCAATAATAATCCGGCCTATCCTGGTTCTTATGATGCAAACATTGCGGTAACCTCAGTAGGTCATATTAATGACTATGGAACACCCGGGACACCCGCCAACAACTGGAAGGATGTACACGAAGAAGTAATCGGCGATTCATTAAAGGCACATAAACACCATTCCACAATTGACATTTGTGCCCCGGGATACAATGTCAGCTCGACTGATGTAATGGGAGCTTTGGGCCTAAGCGCGACAAATTATGCAAATTCATGGGGGACTTCTTTTGCCGCACCGCAAGTTTCGGCCACTTTAGGACTGATATTTTCTGTGAACCCCTGCTTATCTGCTGATGGTGCGGTTGACATTTTACTTAACAATGCTGACAATAGTATCTATTCTATTCCTGAAAATACTCAATATATCGGGCGGATAGGAGCAGGTCGGCTTGATGTAAATGCATCTGTTGAAGCAGCAGCAGAATCAGCAACAACATATTTGCAGAACCTAACATTAACAGGAACGCAGGTCATACAAGATAACTATGCAATCAGGGTAATGAGTGATGTAGCGGTTGCACAGGGCGCGTCAATTGGCTTTATTACACGTAAAGAGGTTACAATTGAAAAAGGATTTGAAGTTGGCATGGGTGCAGAATTAACAATTAATGTTGATGTACATAACAGCATAAACTGCAATTAACGGCAACCTATTTACCGCCCTTATCCCTTTAATTACTGATGAGCAAATCATTAATAGCCAAAGGATATTATTAACAGATTAAATCTTTTACCCTAAAAATAACCGATTTGATCATGAACAGACTAACAATCATACTCTTATTGTTTACCATCTTAGGTTGTAACAAAGATGAATTACCAAAAGAAAGCCAAGAAGGTAAAGACTCATTTGGGATGCTTGTAAACGGAGCTGAATGGATTCCTTACAACCCGTCAGAAATTGGACCTGGAAATCACAAGCCGTTCTCAGTTTATTATCCCGATTGCAGCATAATTGAGATTTATGCCTATGGCGAAGGATACATTTATTTTATGGCTCAGATAACAATACTTCGTTAAAAATGTGTATAACTATCTGAAAATAAGTAAAATAAGTGATTAAAATATTTGTTTAAACCCCTGATAATCAGTATCTTAATGGATTTTACCACA
>JBKDZK010000902.1:0-4085 GCA_047971205.1 Draconibacterium sp. | reverse complement strand
TGTTGTGCCAGCAAATTGCCCGAGAACGATTCAATCACTCCCCCGTCGGCACCGTGCACAATAAAGGCATCGTGCTTCTCGGCTGTTCCGTCGGTAAGCGGATGAAACCAGTGAGTATAATGCGTGGCTCCGTTCTCAAGCGCCCAGGCTTTCATTCCCTGTGCTACCTGGTCGGCCATTTTCCGGTCGATGGTGGTACCGTTCTCAATCGCATCGATTACTGCTTTGTAGGCCTCGCGCGACAGGTATTTCTTCATTTTTGTTTTATCGAAAACCAGCATTCCAAAATAATCCGACACCAGGTTTTCTTCCCTGACGATATCATCCGGTTTGCGGTTTAGCATCTCTTCGAGTGCTTTAAATCTGAATTGTGCCATTGTATGATGTTTTTGTCTGATAAATGTCTGGACTTAAAAATAGCATTAATCAACCTATTCCCATATCACAACAGGGCACTATCTTAAAAATTTATCATTATTTCTCATTCAACACCATCCCCAAAGGGGCTATTACATTAAAAACAACTAAAAAAGAACGATCTTTGATTACAGAAAGAGCTGAACCTTGATTTGATATTTGCTTCAACAAGCAGTATTTTTCAACCAAAATCAAAAAATGAATGAACAAGGCTAAAATTCTATATAAAATTCAAAATTCAGATACCCAAAAAGTAAAGATCGCTTTCTCCGATATCGACGGAATTTTACGAGGAAAGTACATTCACCGCGACAAGTTCCTGAGTTCAGTGGAAAACGGAATTGGCTTTTGCGATGTAATTTTTGGATGGGACTGCAACGACAAATGCTACGACAATTCGGAGATAACGGGCTGGCACAGCGGCTACCCGGATGCCAAAGCCCACATCGATCTTTCTACTTTTCGCGAAATTCCCTGGGAAAAAAACATCCCTTTCTTTTTGGGAGACTTTAGTAACGATCCCCAATACGCCAAAACCGTTTGCTCGCGAAGCCTGCTTAAAAGAATCGCCGGGCAAAGTAAAGCGATGGGTTTTACTCCCATATTCTCACAGGAGTTTGAGTGGTTCAACTTCAAAGGAACGCCCGGCGAAATAAGTGCCGGTAATTTTGATGAACTAAACCCCATCACCCCGGGAATGTTTGGATATTCTGTTATCCGGACCTCGCTCAACCAGGATTATTTCCATGAATTGTTTGACCTGCTGGAGCAATTTAACATTCCATTGGAAGGTATGCACACCGAAACCGGGCCGGGAGTAATGGAAGCCACCGTTATTCACGACGAAGTGGTTAGTGCCGCCGACAAGGCTCTTTTATTCAAAACATCGGTAAAAGAGATTGCCTACCGCCATAATTTTGTAGCCACCTTTATGGCCAAATGGAACTTAAAACTACCCGGTAGCGGCGGGCATCTTCATCAGAGTTTATGGGATCCGGAAAATAAAAACAACCTGTTTTTTGATGCGAACGATCCACACAAAATGAGCGAAACCATGAAGCAATACATTGCCGGGCAACTGTATTGCCTGCCCGATATTTTGCCGATGTTTGCACCCAATCCCAACAGCTACCGGCGGTTAAGCGGTGGCGACTGGGCCCCATCGACCCTCACCTGGGGAATCGACAACCGCACCACTTCCATTCGTGCCATTCCCGGGGCACCACAGTCAACCCGCATTGAAACCCGGGTGCCGGGCGCCGACACCAATGCTTACCTGGTAATGGCCGCCGCACTTGCATCGGGTTTATACGGAATAAAAAAGCAGTTAAAACTGGGCGAAGCCACTACCGGCAACGGCTATCAACACAAAGGTGGCGGTGAACTACCCGCCACTTTAGAGGAAGCCACAAAAAAAATGGCAGGATCGGAGATTGCTGCTGAACTTTTCGGGCACGAGTTTGTAAAACACTTTACCGCCACCCGCGAATGGGAATGCCGGCAAATCGACAAGAATGATCCGAAGTGGGAACTAAGAAGATATTTTGAAATTATTTAGCTTAATTTTGGAGCAAACAGCAGGCAATGGAAATACGCGATTATGCACAAATAATTATGCTGGCGTGGCAGGAACTGGACGGCGACCGGCACGAGATCAAAGGAGTTTTTGATGTTAGCGCCCAGGTTTCGACCAACCACGTTTACAAGGTATCGTTCTACAAACGCGAACCGGTTTTTGCCAAACTTTCGGAATACGGCAATTTTGAAGATTTCAGGGAAGACCATATCATCATAAACAACCTGGCCAACAACCTCGAATATCCGTACCAGATGTTCCTGGCGCAGTCGCTGGTAAAACGCAACGAGCTGTTTATTTACCGCTATCATGAGCTAAACCGAAGCGCCTGGGTGGTGTTTTACAACCCGATTCTGATACGCGAAAAACTGCCCCGACGCCTGGAAGAAAAGCACATAAAAAAGCTCGGACGCGAACTGGCCCGTTTTCACAAAGCCTGCACAAACGTATCCAACCAGCTGCCACATTCATCCAAAAATGTGATCATCGATATTCAACGGCTGAAACGATCGATTTACAAGGACGAAATAAAAATGTGCGACTCGCACCGCGATATGATCCTTCGGCATGCCGACTGCTTTCTCGAAAATGCCGACAAAGCCAACTACATGACCGAAATTGAAACGATCCCGGTTTTTGTGGACTGGAACATTGGCAACTTTTCGGTAACCGGCGACGGTAAGTTCTATTCCCGCTGGGATTACGACTGGTTTCGAATGTCTTCTCGTGTAATGGATTTTTACTTTTTCAGCCGCGTGGTTTCCGATGTGGGCGACCGCACTGTTTTTAGCTACCTGGTGGACACCCTGATGGAAGACCGCTTTATGATATTCCTGAAAGAATACCACCGGATCTTCCCGCTAAGCGTAGCAGAAGTCCGCCTAATCAAAGAAACCTATCGCTTTTTCATCCTGAATTACGTGATCAAAGACGGTCCGTACTTCTTCAGGAAATACTATTCCAACAAACTGATCAAAGAGGCTTACGACACGTATTTCCCGGCAATGGATGCCAATTACCGGGTGGAAAAAATATTGAAGACTTTAAAATTATAGCAGAATGTTGCGAACAAAAAGTTTTAAAAGTATTGTAAATAATTACAAAGCCGTATTTTTTGATGCCTTTGGAGTGCTTAAAAACCACAGTGGTTTGATCCAGGATATCCACCAGACTTTTGAATACCTCGAGAAAAACGGTATTTACTATTATGTACTTACCAACGACTCGTCGCGCAGCCCGGAAGAGCTTTCCAACTGGTACATAAAACGCGGGCTAACCTGTATTACCACCGATAAAATCCTGTCGTCGGGGATGCTGGCCATGGAGTTTTTTAAAACCAAGTTGCAGGACGGAAATTCGGTGGCCTACCTTGGCACCCGGGAATCGGCACATTACATTGAAACAGCGGGCTTGCATACCGTACCAATCGGTGATATCGACTTAAACAACATCGACCACATTCAATCGTTTGCCTTTCTGGACGACGAAGGTTTCGACTGGAACGTTGACATCAACAAGTCGATCAACCTGTTGCGCAAAAAGAACATGAACGTGGTGGTTGCCAACACCGACAAAAACTACCCGGTAAACAAAAATGACATCTCGATAGCCATTGGTGGCCTCGCCGACCTGGTGGAGAAAATCCTCGGGAAAAAATTCATCCGCTTCGGAAAACCCGATGCCCAAATGTTTTTGCTTGCTTACGAACGTGCCCTTCAGGACATTCGCGTAAAAAGAGATGAAATTCTGATGGTGGGCGACACGCTTTACACAGATATTATCGGCGGAAACAAATTCGGACTGGATACTGCACTGGTTCTTTCAGGAAACACGCTGCCCGAAATGGCAAGCATCCGCATTGGAAGTTCCGGAATTATTCCCACTTATGTGTGCGAATCGGCCGTAATTGAACCTTAACATTCAATAGCAGGCTGAGGGCTGCTGCCCAGATCTTTTGAAATCTGGCAAAGTGCTTCTACCAGCACCTTATCCTTTTTCCTGCCTTTGGATGAAACCCGGATGTGAAATTTATCCATCCCTGTTTTATTGGAACAATCGCGCACATACACACCAAACTCCTCCAACAAACGCA
>JBKDZK010000901.1:0-2307 GCA_047971205.1 Draconibacterium sp. | reverse complement strand
CCACCCATCCCAGCACATCTTCCATTAAATGCCACGACACCACTTTTTCGTTCAGCGAACTTCCACCGCTCATTTTCCAGGCGGCATATCCGTTTACCGCAATTCCAATCAAGGCAAAAACGATCATTCCCCCGGCATCCGAATGTTCCGGTTCCAGTATTCGCCCCACAGCTTCGTAAATTACATATACCGAACCGCCAATCAGTACCAGGCTGTTGATAAGCGCCCCCAGCAGCGAGAAGCGCACATAGCCAAACGAAAATTTGCTATCCGCTCCTTTTTTCGATTTTTTGTCGAGGTACCAGGCCGTTCCCAGCGAAAGACTGTCGCCCAGATCGTGTATGGCATCCGAAAGAATGGCCACACTGTTAACATACAGACCTCCGAAAATTTCAAAAACGGTAAATCCGAGGTTTAGAAAAAAGGCCACCTTTAATTTTTTGCCTGAATGGTTGTGCTCGTGATGATGATGACTTCCCATAAAACTATTGTTGGACGGTTTCCCAACCGCTGTTCTTCTAACTCCTGAAGTAAGCAATTTATTTTCAAACCTCCGTTAAAGGCGGCAAAAGACAGACTCGTTATTTACCCTCCAGCATGGCCAGTTTTTGCCGGAGCCCGGCAAGCAACTCTTCAGTCGCCGGTTCGGAAAAATGTTGCAGTTCTTCGATCATCCGGCGAATCATCTCAGGCGACTCGGCCGGAGATTCAGATTCGTAGTTTTCTTTGGGAGCCAGCGAAAAAAACAGTTCGTCGGTCCATTCATTTCTGATTCCGTCAATCACCAGGTGTACTCGGTCGCTTGTTCCGGCATTGCTTACCGAATGTTCAAAATTGGCATTTATGTACCAGCATTCACCCGGCAACATCCGCAGGCGGTCGCCATCCAGTAAAAATTTTACACCGGGGTTGGTAACCACAGGAACGTGCAGGCGAAAATAACCATTCTCGTACCCAAGCTCGTGATCGGTATGCGGCTGAATGACTGCCCCGGCCCCGAGCCGCAGCAGGCGCACCGCCGTTACTTCGAACTGAAAAGCCTGCATCACCTCCTGAAAATAAAGGCATTCTTTCAGGATGGGCGTTTCCTTTACGTCGGAACTGTCAAACGAAGTTGCAAAAATATTGGTAGCGTCACCGTTAATGGCATACAAAGGAATAGCGCTCCAGTCGCCGGAATAATCTTTTGTGTTGTAATGCCGAATCCACGCGGCATTACTGACAATCGCCAGGTCCTTTTCCAGTTTCCCGGGATCGAAACAAAACGGAAGTTTCAGGTATCGTATCGTCTTCTGCTTTTCCACACGCATTTAAAGTTGTTGCTTACCTGAACGAGACAATTAAGCCGGGCTGCTTGTTCAAAAAAAGCCTGTAAATGGCAGCCGTTTAATCGATCACGTTCAGTTGTCTTAAAATGGTCCGGGTAATTTCCTTTCTGCATTTTCCAAAGTCGGGGTTAGGCGTCTCCCTGTCTTTCACGAGGCGTGTGGCAAAAAAACAGACATTGTCGCTGCGTTCCACATAACCAACCCACCAGCCGGTGTCTTTCCCCTTGTCCCTGGTCCAGCCCGTTTTGGCCCGTAAAACGTAACGCTCGGTCTGCTCTTCGGTCATTATCTCCTTCACCACCTGAAAATGTTCCTTTTTAAACGGCAAAGTTTCTTCGTAAACACCGATCAGCAACTCTATCTGATTGACCGGGGAAATTGCCAGGTCACCAAAATTCCAGAAATCGTCGTCATCAACCGAGAGATCAACGTTTCCGTACTTACATTTCGTGAGGTAATTCGTATACGTCTCTTTTCCGATTTTCCGGGCAAGATCGAGGTACACCCAAACCGCAGAAGACTTAAACGCTTCTTTCAGGTTCATATCGTGGTAAATATCGGGGCGGTAACCATATTTGAGCGTATCCGAATACCCCGGCCATTTTACAATCTCGTTTTCATCGGCAATTACACCGGCATCGAGCGCAATCAATGTGTTGATGATTTTAAACGTAGAAGCCGGAAGCGTAGCACGTTCGCTGTCACGAATATCACTTGCGATCCATTTTTGAGCCTTGTAGTCATATATGGTGATGCTGCCCTCCAAACCGCAGTCTTTAAACGGTTTTGCAAAATCGTGCTGCCCCGAAACCACCAGGTTTCCCCAACACACAAGAGCGAAAAGTAAAAGATGTTTCGTCATTTGCCAGTTTCCATTGATTTATGTTTGATACTGTATGAGGATTTAAAACGAATTTGCAAGCAATTAAGTATTCAGGCAACAATCGCTTTGCTAACACAGCGGAGAAAAGCTCCCGCA
>JBKDZK010000900.1:0-2511 GCA_047971205.1 Draconibacterium sp. | reverse complement strand
TCCATCGCCCGACTACGATGAAGGCTATGCCGAATACCTAAGAAACCAAGCCCGAAGGAAGAAACGACGGAGAAAACAACAGGACAAAGGACGCAGTATGTAGCTACCCGTGGCAAGGGTAGTCAAAAGTATAGGTCGGGGAAGCATAAGCCTTTGCACTTAAAAGGTTAAACCCTACGATGCAAAAGGTTTAACCTTTCAGTCAGTCTTATTAAAATTAACAATAAGAAATTGCATAAAATGAAAGCAAAAACACAATTAAGTATTCTCCTGCCATTCTGCATTATTTTTAGTTTTTCATCGTGCAAAAAAGAAGCAGAACCGATTGCTTATGTTGATTTGGAACGAGAATCGCTAACCATTGCAATTGAAGGAGGAGAAGAAACCGTAGGACTTAAATCTAACGGGCAATGGACAATAGAAGGCATTCCTGACTGGCTCACGGTAAACCCGAAATCGGGCAACGGGACTGCCGAAATAACGGTTACAGCAGATGAAAACCGGGATCCGGAAGCAAGGGCAGTAAGCCTTACATTTATTGGAAAGGAGGTACAAAACACCCTTGAGGTTGTGCAAGGCGGACTAAAAGGAATTATTCGTGGGCCTACATTGCCGATTATTCATTTGGATGAAGCAAGTTATTCGTTTTCAACAGATTCTCCATACCCTCAGCTGAATAAATATGCTGTTAAAACAAAATCAATGTTTGTAAACCCGGCCATTAAGGATGAAATATATCTGGGGAACCTGCTTTGCCACGATGCCCAACCTCATACAAACATTCCGGTATTTTCCGGGTATACTTTTAACCCTGTTACGGTCGTTGATAATGATGTTACCGAAGAAACTTTTCTCCCGTCTTTAGCTGCTCAAGAAGAGCTGGCAAAGCAAGTCATTGAAGAGTCTAATCCATCCGCCCCTTTGACAGCTGATTTTGGCACGGTTGAATTTTACGACCACAAGCAGTTACATGTCGTGGGAATGGTAAATATGGGTATAAAGCTCGATGAAATAGTATCCGGGGCATCGTTCCCCGAAAAAGAAATGACCCGAAAGTTTGGTGTTATCTTCTCGTTTAAGCGCATTTTGTTCAGCTTGAAAACGGACACACCCCAAAACCTTATACAGGAAGAGCTAAAAGAGGCCGACATAGCTAAAGGCGTATCGTATGTTAGTTCGGTAAGCTACGGTAAGGTAGGTTTATTGGTTGTTGAGTCGGATATAGATTCGCGCATTGTAAGAGGAGCAATAGAAAAAGTTCTGAAAAACAGGCCGGTATCGGAACAAGAGCAAAACGCCATCAACTCGGCTGATATTTGCTATGTTTATTTTAACACGAACAATGAGGCTCAGGTAAACAAAGGTGGCATGGAGGCTGTAAATGCTTATAAAAGTGCCATGAGAACTAAAGACATTGTTTATCCTGTACAGTTTCAGTTGTCAAATTTTACCAGCCACGAAACAAGCTCCATTTCTTTCTCTTATGAGATGCCTGAATAAGGCCCGGTTTCAAGCCTGATAAAGTTACTTTTTAGGAAGGAAAAGGAATGTACTTATGATTATTTAGTCAAGCACGCAACTTTTTAAAGCTCTTGCACATCATAATTATAGCGCTAAGTCCAAGTCATTCAAAGTAGATTTCAAAAAAAACAACAATTAAAATTTGAATAAGATGAAGGCAAAAACACAATTGAGTATTTTCCTGCTATTCAGTATCATTTTCAGTTTAATATCGTGTGATAAAGATGATGAAATAGACATTAATCAATTAACTGGCAAATGGTATGTTTACAATGATGACCCAAACTTGGAAGTTGACTCGGGAGTAACTTATACCTTTAATACCGACAAAACCTGTCTTATTCATAGTAGTAGCTTTTTGTCGGATTGGGACACAATTGTTAACCGCACCTATGTAATTAGTTACGACAATACTTTGGTAACTCTATACAACGAAGAAAACAGGTATACCGAGCAATACTATATTTGCCAATTAACATCAAGCGAAAAGATTTGGGAGAATGCATCGCCAGGCGATGGAAATTCTGATAAAAAACTACGAAAATCGAAAGATTAGTACAGTTTACGTCAGGCAAACACGAGCTTGTGTGCAAATTATTTTTCACCGCAAGCAGAACACGAGCTACAATGAACACACCTTTCTACTAACTAATTAGAGCGAAATTTTAATTTATCCAAAAACGATACAAATATGAAAGCACAAAACCAATTATTCCTACTTATTTTATCGATTCTATTTATAGCCTGCGACAAAACCGAGCCCGGAGGAGGTGGATACAAGTACAATTTAGGGAGTCTGCCTGAAACACCTGTGAATTTGACCGATTTTAATACCGGGTACGATGATTACAATTCTACTGCTCCAAGTTTAGGTCGGTTAATTCCATTCTGCTTTTCAACAAATCGGAATAGCCAGGGAAACAATTTTGATGTAATTTATCAACCAATGAATGTAAATTTTAGTAAAACTACGGGCGAATTAACAGTGAG
>JBKDZK010000899.1:0-3629 GCA_047971205.1 Draconibacterium sp. | reverse complement strand
CCTGGGTTTGTATTTCCTAAACATGTGAAACATTAATTATTTGTTTTCGATAGCGGGTAAACACCCTCGCACGCGATATAAAACCTATATATTTTCCTTCTTCTATTACAGCCAGGTTATAGCGACCTGATACTTCAAACTTGTTGGCAACCATTTCCATGTTGTCGTTTGGATCGATCGAATACTGAGGCATGTACATCAAATCTTTTATCTGGATCACGTCATACAATTCATGTTTAAAAATCATATCACGCACATCGTCCATTTTCACCATGCCGATCATTTTCCCATCCTCTTCAACCACCGGAAACAAATCACGGTGCGCTCGTGTAATGGCTTCTGTTAGATCGCGCAAAGTAGCGTTAGGTTTTATTATTTCAAAGTCGGTTTCAATCATTTCACGTACGTCCATCATTTGTAAAACATTGGCATCTTTGTCGTGTGTCAGCAGTTCCTTGCGCTGTGCCAGCTGAATATGATAAACAGAGTTAGGTGTGAAAGCTCTTACAATCAGATACGAAAAAGTACCCGTAATCATCAGCGGAACAAATAGTTGATAGCCCCCCGAAATATCCGCAATCAGAAAAATACCTGTTAACGGGGCATGCAAAACCCCGGCAATAAGCCCCGCCATACCAATCAGTGCAAAATTATTGGTATTGATCTGATGAAGACCGGTTTGTTTAACCAACAGCGAGAAGAGCATTCCGGTATTTACCCCCATAAACAGGGTTGGCGCAAAAATTCCACCAACACCACCTGCTCCAAAAGTAAGCGAGGTAGCCACAATCTTCAGTAAAATCACAGCAGCGATCAGGATCATTGCCACCCAAAGTTCATCTTTAAGTCCGTAAAACAGGCTATTGTCGAACAAATATTCCAGGTTTCCGGCCAGACAATCGTTTATGGCCTCGTACCCTTCGCCGTATAAACTTGGAAACAGGAAAATCAGCAGTCCCAAACCGGTTCCTCCGATCACCAAACGTGTGCGCTTATTTTTTAGTTTGTCGAACAAACCTCCGACAAACAGGTACATTTTGGTGAAATAAACCGAAACAAAACCAGCCACGATTCCGAGTAAAATATAGTACGGCAGATCGTTCAGATTAAATGCCTGCTTTACCTCAAAAGGATACAATACATCCTGCCCAAGGAAAAAATACGAGGTAACAACACCCGTTGCAGATGCCAGCAGCAAAGGCACCAGCGAAAATACGGTAAGGTCGATCATAATTACCTCTACCGCAAAAACGATAGCTGCGATGGGCGCTTTAAAAATAGCCGCCATAGCCCCTGCGCACGCACAGGCCAACATAAGAATCGTATTTTTGTAACTCAGCCGAAAAGTAGTGGCTAACCACGATCCCCAGGCCGTTCCTGTGGCAACTGTTGGTCCTTCCAGCCCGACAGAGCCACCAAATCCCACGGTAAGGGAGCTGGTAAGTACAGACGAATAAAGGTTGTGCAAACGAATTCTTCCTCCTTGCTTCGAAATGCTGTGTAGTACATTGGGAATTCCGTGCCTCACTTCGGAGCGAACTACGTATTTAATAACCAGTACCGAAAGAAAAATACCAATGATGGGCAAGGCAAAATAAATATAGTTCTCGACATCGGTTGTTACCACCGAATGCACAATCCGCTGAGTGAGCCAAACCGTATTTTTAATAATAACCGCAGCAACCCCGGAAAGTATCCCGACAACGACACTTAAAATGGTGAGAAACCCCCTCTCGCTCAAATGTTTCAGACGCCATCGGTGTAAACGTACCCAAATATGTAAGCTCCCTTTCATTTACAGAAAAGCAAAAGTAACAAATAGGTGCTTCGCTTAACAATTTTTAAGAACTAAAAACCGCCAGAACTTGTTAGTTTAACAAACGTAAATTACGGAATTCTGTAAGATGAGCAAACAAATGAAAACAGTTGTTATTACGGGGAAAAGCGGATACCTGGGAAGTCTGCTGACAACCCAACTGGAAGCTGGCACACCAACTCAGGCGGCCTGCCTTTCTTTTCATTCCTGAAATAGCAATAAAACTGGCGTTGGGAAAAGCCGCCGTTCTGTTAACGCAATCACCCGAAGCTTCATCCGATAAAATACAAAAAGCCGGTTTTAAGTTTCATTATCCCGATATCGATGCCGCTCTAGGTGAAATCCCTGGATAGATCGGCCTTATATTTTTTCAACATTACCGAATCGTTTCTTTATATTTATTTTAAATAAGGAAAGGCAGGTGAATAGAATGGATGTCAACTTCATTCACTAGCTTTGCAGCAGAATTCATTTAATAACAGCCAAATAGTAAAATTGAAATGGAATACCTGCAAAGCAACCTGAAAAAGCTCAAAAACATTTTCTGGCGTCATCCTGACCGCCTGTTTGCTTTGCGTTCCACCATTTCGATGGGAGTTTTAGCCATTCCATTCATTGTAGCAGGAAAACCATTCTTTGGAGTAACACTTGCCTTGGGAGCATTGGCCGGAGCACTTTCCGAAACCGACGATCATCCCAAAGGGCGAGTAAAAGCCTTGTCTATAACCGTTTTCAGCTTTTTCATCTCCAGTTTTGCCGTTGGCCTGCTAAATAATTATCCCTGGCTGCTCGGAACCGGCTTTGTTCTCTCCACCATTGTATTTATTCTTATGGGCGGACTGGGAGAACGCTACCGCGCCATTACTTTTGGCTCCGTTTTGGTGGGTATTTATGCCATGCTGGGTATCGAAATAAGCCCGGCCTGGTACTGGCAGGCGGTGCTGTTGCCCGCAGGTGCGCTGTTTCATGGCATCCTGACACTCATCTTGATGTATTTAAATCCCTGGCGCTTACTGGACGAACAACTGGCCAAGGGCTTTACCACCCTTTCCAATTACCTCGAAAAAAAGTCGATGTTTTTTCCCAGCGAGGAACAGGAACAGGCAGACATCAACAAAGACCTGGCATTACTAAACATCAGTGTGGTTAATTCGCTCGAAAAAATAAAAGAAGTACTTATTAACTACGGAAAAGAATTAAGCGACCCCGAACCTTTGCGTCCTTACCTGCAACGTTTTATGCTTTTGCAAAGCCTCCACGAGCGGGCTGCCTCCAGTCACGAGCGACACGATAAACTGAGCAACGACACTGACAACCTGGAAGTTATGGAAGGCTTTGGTGAAATGCTTCGTCAGCTGGCCTTTGCAACCCGCCAGGTGGCTGACAATGTTCTCACAGGATCTTCGTACCATCATCCAATGGCGCTCGAATGGATTTCAAATGCCATTGAAGAAAAACTTAAACACATTGACGCAAACACTGCTCAGCCGCTTGTATTACTGCACCACAACCTGCACCGTTCGCAATTATCGTTAAAGTACCTTGATAACACAGAGGAAGGCACAGCCATTCCCCGTTTAAAACAGGAAAAACGAAACCCGATAGAACGTTTTCAATCCCTTTTGTCGTTCAAACATCCGCGAATGCGTTATGCCCTGCGACTTAGTTTGAGCTTTATGATTGGCTTTATCCTGGCAAAATCCCTTCATCTTGACAAAGGAGCCTGGGTAATGCTTACCAGTTTATTCGTCAGCCAGATAACTTACAGCGATACACGGCGCCGACTCTTCCAACGTTTACTGGGCACTGTAAC
>JBKDZK010000898.1:0-2979 GCA_047971205.1 Draconibacterium sp. | reverse complement strand
TTGTGGTGGCTTTCGATTTTGTGGGAGAAAACAAACTGCAACCGCTTATCATTTCGCAAATGAAAAGCTCGCACGAACTGAATTCGCTGGAAGTACTGCTTTCCGGTCTTCTTCATACTCCCGCGACTTCGTTTACCTCCAAAAAATACAACGGCCACAAAATAATGCAGCTTGCCAACAGCCGCGGACCGGGAAGCATCAGTTTTGCAGCGCTGGACGGGCTTGTTTTGATTAGCCCCGAGGTGATTTTGGTGGAGAAAGGAATCCGGCAACTGAGCGCCGGCAACCTGCTCGACAACCACGATTTGGTAAAAGTCAACAGGTCGGTTACCTCGCAAACCAAAATTGCCTGGTACATCAACCACAGCCGTTTTCCCGAGCTCAGCACCCGTCTTTTAAATGGCAAAAGAACCGCCGTTAACAACGAGTTTGGCGAGTCAAATACCGTAAGCCCCCAGCGGGCTGTGCACGACATGGCAAACTTTGCCGGATGGAGCGAACTAGATGTTTCGCTTGATAAAAAAAGCATAAAAGCCAACGGCATAACCACTGCCTCCGACTCGCTCAACAATTTTCTATCGGTGTTTGCAGGGCAGGAACCCGTTGCCGGTGAAGCCAAGAGAGTGCTGCCCGAGAACACCGCCTGGTACATCAGCTTTTCGTTTTCGGACCGGAAAAAGTTCTTTGAACGGCTCGAACAATACTTCAGACGAACCAACAATTTCTACCAGCGCGAAGAGAAAATCAAGAAGATGGAGCGGGCATTATCGGTTGATTTTAAAACCACCTTCGAAGGAATGATCCACAACCAGGCAATCGCCGCTGTTACTTCTTTTAGTGAAGGAAAACCGGCCGGAAGCCTGTTTATTTTTAACCTGAATTCGCGGAAAGATGCGCAGGCAGCCATGGAGGCGATGATACGCAGCTATGCCGGAAGAAACAAACTGGAACCGGGAAAACTTATCTCGGATTACAGCAGTTCCAACGGTGACAAACACCAAATCTATCAGTTCCCCTTCCCTTCCCTTCCTGCCGTTTGGCTAAGCGATGCCTTTGTATCGGTACAGGCATCTTATGCGGCCTTTTACGGCGGTTACCTGGTGTTTGCCAGCTCTGAAAAAACACTTCAGAACTGCCTCGACAACCTGGGCTCGGGAAATACACTGGGAGACACACCGCTTTACAACTCCTATTCGCAGAACATGGAAAGCCGCTCGAACGTGGAGCTTTACACCGATATCAACCGAAGTTACGAGTGGAACCAGGCGCTGCTGAGCGAATCGATGAAGGGCGCTTTTAAAACCCACGAAGAATCGCTACGGAAGTTCGACGCTTTCAGCTGGCAAATCATTTGCGAAAAAGACCTGTTTTTTAATGCCGCCTGCCTGAGTTTCGACAGCCGCCCCAAAACTTCGGGCCGTGCTGCCTGGCAAATTAACCTGGGCGGGGCCATCGAAATGAAACCCCAGATAGTAGCCAATTACAACAACAAAGCCACTCAGGATGTGCTGGTTCAGGACAAAGACAACCAACTGCACCTGGTCTCTGAAAGCGGCACTAAAATCTGGAGCATCCCGATCAGCGGGAAGATATTGGGCGAAGTTTTCCAGATCGACTTTTTCCGCAACGGCAAACTTCAGTTCCTGTTTAATACCCGCGAGAAGTTATACCTGATCGACCGCAACGGCAACAACGTAAGCGGATTCCCGGTAGCTTTTTCATCGCCGGCCACCAATGGGGTAAGTGTTTTCGACTACGACAACAACCGCAAGTACCGCTACTTTGTGGCTTGCGAGAACCGTAAAGTGATTGCCTACGACCACAATGGCAAGATTGTTTCAGGATGGAATTTTGATAAAACTGCAGGCGAAGTAAACACGCCGGTGCAACATTTCAGGGTAGCCGGCAAAGACTACATCGTGTTCAAAGACAACGCCCGGGTTTACATACAGGACCGCCGTGGTGCCACCCGTGTTAAAACCGCTGCATCGTTCGAGAGCTCAGCCAATCCGCTGATACTAAACCTCGACGGAACGCCCAAAATGGTAGCAACCGACAAAGACGGTGTGGTGTATTACCTGTATTTCGACGGACGCTATGTTCAGAAAAACGCCGGGAAATACAGCAGCAAACACCTGTTTAACATGAGCGACCTGAACGGCAACGACATTCCTGACTTCATTTTTGTGGACGGAAACAAGCTGGATGTAATCGACGAAAACGGCAAAAAACAGTATTCCGAAAAGTTTGATAACACCATCACCGAATATCCCAATGTGTACACTTTTTCGGCCAACCAGAAAATGGTGGGCGTGTCGGATGCACGAGCCGAAAAGATCTACCTGTTTAAACCCGATGGAAAACAATACGACGGCTTCCCGATGCGCGGCAGCAGTGCCTTTAGCATTGGAACACTCACACAAGGGCAACTGAGCGTGGTGGTTGGCAGCAACAATGGCAAGCTTTACAGTTATGGCTTGAAATAAGTTGTAAGCAACAAGCTTCGGGCTATTGCTAAATTGTAAAACTGTTAAATTGCAAAGAGCATGGAGCAAGGGGCATAGAGTACAACTCAGAACTACAAGCTTCGGGCAAAATACGGCAACACCGCATCACAGCTTCACGGCAACACCGAACTGCAAGCCATTGCCAAATTGTGAAACTGTTAAATTGCGAAGGGCATGGAACTTCGAGCGACAAGCTCAACTCTGAATCTGTCAAAGGACGGACAGGCACTGAACTCAGCTGCGGCCTCACCTCCTCCTGAGTTCCTCGTCCCTCTCGAAAATGGCGACAAATAGGAAGAGTTGCGAGCTATGAGCTTCGGATTGGGAAATTACAAATACTGCATATCTGCTTCGGTCAAGTGAGTAGTTTTTGTAGTTTTTTATATGGTTAGAAAAGATATATATCCGAAACATTTTAAGGAGTTTCTAAATATGTGTTTTCTTCGAAACAGAAGATTATTGTTTGGGTTAT
>JBKDZK010000897.1:0-2696 GCA_047971205.1 Draconibacterium sp. | reverse complement strand
GCTGTTGATGTGGCTCAACCTACCTTTACAGCGCCGGACGTGACTGAGGATACCGAGTATGAGTTTACTGTCACTGTTGATAACGGTGGTTTATCAACGGAAGCAAAAGTTTCTGTAAATGTTCTGCAAAGTGATGTTGCCTATCTTTTCAATTACGGAAGTTTTAAGCACGGCGGGGCAAGTATCGATCGATATAATCTTGAAACCGGTTCTATTTCTAACAAATATTACCAGGCACAAAACAGTGAACTGGCGCTTGAATTGGCTTCGAATATTCAATCGGCTTGCCAGTACAATGGTAACTTTTATTTGATTGCCAACGAAAGCGATGGAATTATTGTGGTAAACAACCAGTTGGTTCAATCAATTGATGCGATTGCATCTGATGATTTGGTAAATCCTCGCAATGCTGTGGCTAGTGGAGATTACCTTTATGTTTCGTGTTGGGGTGAAAATTATTATCCTGGGGCGCCTAATTCGTTCATAGCTAAATTCAATATTACAACTAACACAGTAGAAGAAACAATTCCTGTTACTGGAGGTCCGGAAGGGCTTGCATTGGTAAAAGGGAATCTATATGCTGCATTAAACTATACAAATAAAGTTGCTGTAATTAGTTTAGCAGATAATTCAATTACTTATATCGATATGCCAAATACGTGTTCTTATTTTCTGAAAGATAATAATGATAACTTGTATGTGTCAATCATGACTTATTCTTCAGGAGATACAGGACTTGGGTATATCAACACAACAACTAATACGCTCGAAGATACTTATATTTTGGATGGTTTGAGTGGTAGTTATTCGTCGGTGATGTCTGCTAACTCTGACTTTTCTAAAATTTATATAATATCAACAGTGTATGATGAAAATTGGAATGCGTTTGGAAGCGCTCAGGTTTTTGATGTAGCGACAGGAACCTTTAGTGTATTTGTAGATGATTTTGCAGGGGTAAATGGTATTTGTGTAAACCCTGAAAATGATAATGAAATCTTCATTTTTGGAGGTGGAAGCTCTACCGAGGGAGGTTTCTTTAATGTATATGATACAACAGGAGCACTTCAAAGCGAGAATATCACAGGTATTTCTCCTTATTGGCTCCAAACGCTTGACGTTGAATAAGCCATGAACAACCCAAAAATATTTTGCCTTAATCTACTGTTGGCGTGTTTTGTCGGATTATCGGCTTTTGCCGGCAGCAGAGATAAGGTTACTGTTGAAATAGATTTTGGATCGTTGAAATATCCAAAACTGAAAATCGAGACAAATTGGAAAGAAGGGCTTTCTGCTTTGGAAGCCCTCCAGTTTGTTGCGGAAGTAAAAACTCACCCCCTGGGGCAATATGTTTTTGTTGATGAAATTGATGGCGTAAAAGGTGTGCCGAACCAAAGTGTTTGGTACTACAAAATTAATGGCGAAACTGCCAAAAAGATTGACATCGTCCAGCCCATTGAAAACGGAGATAAAATTACATGGATTTATAAACAGGATGTTTGTACTCCGACGAAAGATAAATAGTTATAATTGCTACAGCTTTTTGGCTCAATTTAGCACTCAAAGCACATGATAATGATTCTTACTCCTGGTCGCATACCGGGGGGGCTTTTATAGGTACTGAGAAATAATATTTAAGAATGGCTGAAATCATTTTTATTACAGGTGGGCAACGTTCGGGAAAAAGCCGCTACGCACAAAGCCTGGCCGAACAACTTTCGGATGCCCCGGTTTACCTGGCAACGGCCCACATCTGGGACAACGACTTTCAGAAGCGGGTGGATCGTCATAAATCGGACCGGGGAGAGCAGTGGACCACGCTCGAAGAAGAAGTAAACATCAGTAAATTGGAGCTTACCGGAAAGGTGGTGCTGGTGGACTGCATCACACTGTGGCTCACCAATATTTTTTACCAAAACAACAGCGATGTAGACCTCAGCCTCGCGCAGGCAAAAAACGAATGGAATGCGTTTATCCAACAGTATTTTACGGCCATTGTAGTAAGCAATGAACTGGGGATGGGTGTTCATTCCGAAAATGAACTGGCCCGGAAATTTACCGACCTGCAAGGCTGGATGAACCAATACATTGCCTCACTGGCCAATGAAGTAGTTCTGATGGTTTCAGGAATTCCTGTTCAAATAAAAAGTAGAAAGTAAAAAGGCAAAAGTTAAACTTAGTGTCTTTAAGTCATCGTGTTAAAAACTGAATTTCGAATGATGATTAACGGTTTAAGATTTCAGAAGGAATATGCAGTAAGCAAAAAACAACAGACAGAATGTACTGTGTTCTAAGTGCCTGTTGTAGTTCAAAATTAATCCGCGAAATCTGCGAGAAACAAAAATAAAAAACCAATAACAATGACATTAAAAGAACAACTTCAACACAAAATAAACAACAAAACCAAACCTCTTGGTTCGCTGGGATTACTGGAAAAACTGGCTTTGCAAATAGGGGAGGTGCAGAATACCTTATCTCCCAAAATAGAAAAACCGGCGCACCTGGTTTTTGCTGCCGATCATGGACTGGCCGACGAAGGAATCAGTCCGTACCCCAAAGATGTAACCTGGCAAATGGTGATGAATTTTTGCGGAGGTGGCGCAGCAATTAATGTATTTTGTAATCAGAACGACATCAGCCTGAAGGTGTACGATGTGGGTGTAGACTACGATTTTCCGGCCGAATTGCCCATTGAGAAA
>JBKDZK010000896.1:0-2150 GCA_047971205.1 Draconibacterium sp. | reverse complement strand
AGTATGCGGCAACACTGGGGGCCGATTGCCCGTTTTTTATCCGGAACAAACCTACGTTTGCGCATGGTATTGGCGATCAATTCGAGGCGGTCGAGCTGGATCTTTCTGCCTATGAAATAATTCTCATAAAACCGAAATTCTCGGTTGACACTGCGGATGCCTACCGGAATGTCATTCCTCAAAAATCAGATTTTAATCTTCGAAGACTGGCCGACTTGCCCATCGACGAATGGAAAGGTAGGGTGGAAAATGATTTCGAGAAATCTGTTTTTCCGCAGTACCCACAAATCGAAGCCCTCAAAAATCTGTTGTACGAAAACGGTGCAATGTATGCTTCCATGTCGGGAAGTGGTTCGGCCGTTTACGGCATTTTTCGCCATTCACCGGCAAATTTGACCAGGTTTGCCCCCCAGGGTACTTTTATTTACCGATAGTTTGGGTTACTTGCCGACTTTAAAGCTTCATTAACTTTTTTTTTGTTCTTTTTAACAGGATAAGATGAAACCTTTGCACCTGTAATTGGTCTATTAGAATAAAGACAAAACAGAAAGAACAATTAAATTAGAAAACATGAAAACAAGATTGAATAGTATTATTGCTGCCGCTTTTACCCTTGTATTGCTCGTTGGAAACGTTAGTGCAAAAGGGAACGAAACCGGCACACGGAAAGTAGCCTCAAGCCATGAAAGCATGAAAGAAACAAGCCTGCAACTGGAAAACTGGATGAAAGACCAGCATATTTGGGACGTAAACAATGTTTTTATCCTAAAAGAGAATGCCGAACGCAAAATCGACATTGAAAACTGGATGAAAGACCAACGAAAATGGGACGTAAAGACCCAACTGGATTTAACATTGGAAAACGAGCCAAAACTTAAGTTGCAGGATTGGATGAAAAACGAAGCTGTCTGGAAAGTTTAGTTGAGATAAGAAAACGCGATTTAGTTTTATTTGATTTTTTAAGGGTTGCCTGATACAGGCAACCCTTTTTTTATTTGCCCAAGGAGTACTTAAAAGTGAATTAAAATTTAGGGGTTACTTACTCCTGAATGCTATACATTTTGAACTCTGCCATATTAAAGAATGTAGGAGCTACGCCACTATTGGTTTTATTTACTACAAACCTGAAATATGTAAATGGCGTATCCGAAGAATGATAGGCTGATTCATAGGTCGAGGAGGCTCCGGTCGGTAATCCAGAGGTGATATGTGCCATTTCGCTCCATGTTGTTCCATCAGCACTTACCATAATGGATACATCTGTTGGCTTACCGTTTCCGTTATTTCTATTTTGATACCAGAAAATACAGCCTGAAATTGGTTCGTCCAATGTGACCTGGATATAGTGGGCCTCATCAACAGAAAACGACCAGGCCGAATGGAAGAATGACCCGGTATTTCCATCCAGTAAATTCGCAATAGGCCCTTCCTTTACTTCCTGTGCATTGGAAGAAAGCATATCTTCCCGTAAGGGGATTTCGACAAATACAATCCCTGGCTGGGCGACTACAAATGAGGCAGTATGGTCATAATTATCTGACGACTGTAATATTATCGTACTGGAACGAGCATTCCTGCTCATGTTCCGGTCAACCTTAAAGCTCACTGTTTTTTCATCAGTACTGCCTTCAACATCGGTAACGGTATCTACATGAACAAAATTGGCGGTATCCGGTATAAGGATATGATTTACGTTCATATTTGATTTTACCAGAACAGAAAAAATTGCTCCTGCCGCACTAACCGATTTTATCAGGCCGGTACTTTCGCCATTGACCAAAAGGTAGGGGGTATTGCCCCTTTGGGTAACATTTATGTAATACGCCTGATGGCCGTATTGAATGGTTACGCGGGCAATACGGGTAGCATAGGTGCTGTTGCTTCCAGCAGAAATGGTTATGCTGCCCTCTTTCTTTTCGACCGACAGCCATTCTGCATTAGATGAAGCTGACCAATTAGCCAACTCAACGTTTGTTTCTACCAGAGCTTGCGCTTCACCTCCTTCCAGGGGAAAGGAAATGGGAGCCAGGCTGTTATCGGGAACAACCAGTGTTTTTACCTCAAACTCCGTTTCATAGTCAGGAGTACAGGAAAATACGCTACTTAACAGGATCCCGATCAATCCGAGCAATAATATATTTTTTTTCATT
>JBKDZK010000895.1:0-3771 GCA_047971205.1 Draconibacterium sp. | reverse complement strand
CCCGGCACTTCAACCGGAATAAAAGTTTCGCACGACTTCGTTGGCCTGTGCTTTTCGTTTCGGTACTTTCGAAGCCAGTAACCAAATGTTTGCAACGCCAGTTTTTCGCGTTTACAAAACTAACGCTGGCTCAGCCCACTTTCCTGCCCCTTCTCAATGGCACGGTACATCTCGTCTTTTCTGTTTCTTTGATTTTTTCGCATGCGGCAAATTTATGGCCGCTTACTCATTTCTGAAAGACGGAGTTGGTAGAGGGGATACAATGTAACAGCCCAGCACACAAAGAAAGATTTAGACTATTTTTGCAATATACTTTTAGAAGTCAACAAAGATTTTAACTTTGCTATTTTATAATTAAAATCAAATAACTTGTGAAAACGCAGCGCTCAATTTCAAAATACAACAGGGATATTATTTACCGCAGAGCTCTTTTAAAAGCTGTTGGAAAAATACTAAAACGACAGGGCCATGCGGGTCTCGGCATCAATGTAGTGGCAGAAGAGGCTGGTGTAGACAAAACTTTTATTTATCGCAGGTATGGATCTTTTGAAGGGCTACTTAAAGCTTATGTTGAAAAACAGGATTTTTGGTTTGATATTCTAAAAAAGACGCAAGGGGTAAAAATAGAAGACCACAGAGCATTTATGAAGCAAATGCTGACAGATCAATTCCATGCTATTTATAAGAATCCTGAATTTCAACAATTTTTAGTGTGGGAATTAGGCGACAAAGATAATTTTACTACTGGAATTGCTATAGAACGAGAAGAATTGGCAAACGACCTGATTCAGCAAGTTGAAATAGCACTGAAACCGCAAGGTATTAACTTGAATATAATTTATGCGGTATTGATTGCAGGAATTTACTATTTGACCATCCATAAAGGAAAATCAACCTTTTGTGGCATTGACATAACACAAAAGGAAGATGTTCAGGAGTTCGAACAAACACTTGAGTGGTTAATTGATGTCATCTTCAATACACAAGAATGCCTCTCGGAAAAAGAGCAGACAGCATTAAGGGCATTTCAAAAAGGATTAAGTGTTGATGATATAGCCTACATAACCCAGTTGTCTCCTGAAAAAATTCTTGAATTAACGGATAGCAACTAGATCGTTTCGCATCCGCCCCTCATTAAGTCCTAGTTTTTTTATCGTCTGCAGTCTTCGCAGAAGGCAGATGGGTAAATTGACTTGCTTTTTTACATGTTACAGAAGTAAAAAAGCAACAGAAACCCACCTGTGTTTATGTTTACCCCTCATTAATACCATTTTGATAATGAGTTGAGCACTTGGTATGATACCGATAGATTAATGACAGAATTAAAAGCAAAGCAATTTTAACGCTAAGGCCATTAACTAATCGGCATAATCTACTCCAACTATCCTATTTTACCACCTACAAGTGCTATCGTTTCCTTTTCGCAATATATTTTTTCTGTATTCCATTAAAAAACAGATAGAATCACTATAAATAATAACTGTTTCTAACTGTATATTAGCATCTTTATGGTTTTTATGCACTTTATAGTTCTTATGATGCATTGTTTTTATTTATTTTATTGTAGTTTTGAAACTAAACGAATATGTATCAGATTTGAACTAATGAGTTACAATACTACATACCAATACGCTATTTCAGGCAGGGAATTTTAGCACCTGTAAGATGCATAACTTGCAGGTGCTACCCTCACAATAATTCCCTTTGTGTTTACCTGTTATTTTTACGACCAACCAAAATGCAAGTCGATTTTAGCAATGTTATTTATATTCTTGGAAATGCCCAAAGTTGTTTTGCTTATCAGCTTGATGATTTAGTAGAAGAATTGCATTGTTCACTTTGTTGTTTGAGTAAAAGACTGGAACAGGAAGGATTTATACAAGCAAACAACTTCACACTGATTAATACAAAGTTTGTTGCCAATAAATCCAAACGATTGATAAGCTTAAAAGGTGGGAGCATGCATAAGGTGTCGCGTAAATTCCGGAAATGTTTTATGTGATTGCCCGCTTTCTAAATGGCGATGAGTTCCGCCGAAGCAGCACTCATTTTGTTTAATTTAAATTTTAATACAATGAAGAAAAGAAAAATCATGCTTAATGAGTCTCACCTAATATCAAAAGCTGAGGAGGCTCAGATTAGAGGAGGAAAAAGGTATCGTTTTAGAGCAGAAGATGGCTCAAAGATGAAAGTCATTACAAACGAGTAGTGATGCTTGTGAAAGCTCTGCTTAGCAGGGCTTTCTATCTTTTAATGTTATGAATCATATTTCCAAATTATAATACACTATGAGCTTTAAAGTATTTCTGAATTGTTTTCCGCCAACAAGTTTGTATATGCCCTCTATAGGCTGTGAGGTTCTTCATAACCATATTCTTAAAAATGCCGATGTTGAAAGTGAGGTTATATACTGGAATCACCTTTTTAATCAAAAAAAAGATAACGAAGAAGATTTATTCCAGTCAGATAATGACCTGTATCAGCTTTTACCATTTTTAGCCATTTTAGCAAAACAGAATTCGCCTGAAATACATAATAGAATTCAATGAAAGATGCAGGCAGCTAACCCTAGCTTCAACGCTTTAGGTGAAAACTATTATGACATTAAGCTATCAAATCAGCTTGAAAGGATTTATAAAATGATTGAATCTAAAACAAATGAATTGCCTACTGACAGCCCTTTCATTTTTGGCGTAAGTGCAAAATTTGATTCTTGGATTTCAGGTTTGGTTGTAGCATTAGAGGTTAAGAAAAGAAGACCTAATGCAATATGCATACTTGGTGGAATTGAAGAAGAAAGTGCAGCAAATGCACTATTTCAGGAATTTGATATATTTGATTATGTCATTTGGGGAGAAGGCGAAATACCTTTAAACCTTCTTACAAAGAAGTTATTAGCAAATGAAAAGAATTACTCTGAAATTCCAAGGTTATTGTTTCGGGGCTATACCTATAAAGAACAAGAATCTAGCCCCAATGAAGCAATTGACAATAGTGGCTTTTTGAATTTTAATGAATATCCCGATATTAATTACACATCCTATTTTAACTACGCAAAAGATATAGGTAAAGAAAGCATTCAATTACCAATTGAAACATCAAGGGGGTGCAGATGGAACAAGTGTAATTTTTGTGCTTTAAGCTGGGGAAACTTATATCGAACGCAAAACATTGATAATGTCGTTGACCAAATAAGAAGTTATTATCTTAAATATGAGATTGTGCGATTCTTTTTTGTTGACAATGACACAGTAGGAAAAAAAATTAGTCAGTTTGAGGAATTATTAGACAAGCTTATTAGCCTTACTAATGAATTGGAAGTTGACTTCGATTTCCATACCGATATCTTACACCTAAACTTCAATAAGAGAATAATTAAAAAACTTTCATTAGCTGGCTTTAAGAGTGTACAAATAGGTTATGAAGGAGTATCAGATGGGATGCTTAAAAAACTCAACAAGTCCACAACTTTTGCTGACAACCTGTTATTTATAAAGTTTGCACAAAAGTATGACATTGAGATTACCATATCAGGCTTAATAATAGGCATACCAAATGAGGTTGAAACTGACGTTTATGAATCAACCAACAATCTGCATTTTTTGAGATTTTTTCTCGGTAAAAGAAGAAAAGAACTTCAACATACCTTATCAAAATTAGTGCTTTTTTATAAAACCAAATTTTGGCAGATGACTGCACAACGAGAACGGTTCAATATAAATATCCTAAATGACTTTTTCCCTAAAAACTTTACTAAAAATGAAAGTATAG
>JBKDZK010000894.1:0-5774 GCA_047971205.1 Draconibacterium sp. | reverse complement strand
ACACAAGTAAAATCTTGTAAGATTACCTAATACCAATTAATTATGCATTCGAAAAGAATCACTTTTAAATTTTACATGCTGCTGATTGTATTGGCAGGAATGTCCTTAACTTTTTCAGCCTGTCAATCGACCGGCAAAAAATCTACCGAAGAGCAAAAATCAGCCAAAGTTGAAAAGTTCATCGGACTTCAGTTGTGGTCGGTTCGCGACGACATGGGCAAAGATGCTACGGCAACGCTTAAAGCCGTTGGCGAAATGGGCTATAAGTTTGTGGAAAGCGCCGGTTACGGCGACGGAAAAATGTACGGCATGGAACCCGAAGCATTCAAAAACCTGTGTGAAAGCAACGGTTTGAAATACCTGGGAGCACACACCGGACAAGATGTTCCGACTGAAGAAAAATGGGCCGAAACCATGGCCTGGTGGGATACCTGCATTGCAGCGCACAAAGCCGCCGGCGTAAAATGGATCGTTCAGCCCTGGATGGGATCTACCGGCTACGAAAGCCTGGAAGGACTTAAAAAATACTGCGAGTACTTTAATGCGGTAGGTGAAAAATGCAATGCAGCAGGCATTCGTTTTGGCTACCACAACCACGACAAGGAATTTAGCACCGAACTGGAAGGCAAACCGGTTTACGACTGGATGCTGGAGCTTACCGATCCGGCCAAAGTAATGTTCCAACTCGATTTGTACTGGATCGTTGAAGGAGGTAAAAACGCGTTGGATTATTTTGACAAATACCCCGGCCGTTTTGAATTGTGGCACATAAAAGATGAAAAAGAATTAGGTGCCAGCGGCAAAATGGATTTTGCTCCGGTTTTTGCGCAACGCGAAAAAGCAGGTTGCCAATACGGAGTGGTGGAAGTGGAACGCTACGATTACGAGCCACTTGAAAGCTGCAAAAAAAGCATCGAATACCTGAAAGCCCAGGATTACATCGATTTATACGAATAGGAAAAGAAAAGAGAGGGTATCTCAGAAGTTAGAGAACAAAGTTCCGGCAAAGATACAAAGGAGCGCAAAGGCCGCAGACGACTGATTCGCATTCTCTGTTTTTGCGTTCTTTTGATAAAATACTTTGCGCACTTTGCGTGAAAATTACTTCTGAGACTCCTCTCCTTTCCCTCTAATTCAGCTTGCCGAATTTGAAGGTCATCCCAAAATTGAAACCATCCAGCACATCTGCTTCTGTTTGATAAATCTCTATATCCGACGTAAATCGGTAACTGGCGTAGGCCGCCGCCCTGAACCAGCGGGTAAGGTTAAACTCCAGTTCCACGGAAGGTTCCAGCACAAAAAACACATCGTTGTCCACTTTGTGTCCCGGATGGTATCGATCCATGTCCCAGTCCCATCCCCAGCGATCGTTTTCAAGTAAGGCAACACCGCCCATTCCGATCAAAAGCGGGAACGAAAGATGAACGGCTTTTCGTCCGCCCAAAATGGGTTCTACAATCAAACCTCCGTAGCCACCTGTCAGCATAAAACGGCGGTCGGGGCTATCGTAAATGTTGTTGTGGTAATCGAGGTTATTCACAAAACCGTAGCCTCCCAGCCCAATGGCCAGCGTCTGGTCGAAAACAAACATTCCGCGTGCTCCCGTAACCAGGGCATCACGCCCGTCGATTTCTGAATACCCCATCGAAAAAGCTCCGTACCAGCCATTGTTTGGCTGTTTGGAGAAAAGTGTCTGAACCTGGTCGTCCCGGTATTCTTCCTGTGCTTTGGCATAGATCGCCCCAAGCACCAATACTAAAATAATGCTTAATTGTTTCATGGTATTAAAATTGAATGAGTTTAAAAATGATATTTCACTGTAAAGCCGATGTCGAACAATTCAATATTGAACATCTGGCTACCGAATAAGTCGAAATAAGGTTTTGCTTCGAGCCCCATCGAAATGGGAACTTCGTAAAAAATGTACTCCAGCCCCACCAGGCCATCAAGTCCGGCCAAAAAGGCAGTGCGGGTCTTGTACCATTCGGCATTGTAGCCGGTGTAACGTTTTTGCCACTGTTCGTACCCCACATGAAAACCGGCGCCGTAAAAGAAAATCAGCTGATCGGTATGGCGGAACAAGTCGAACTGATGAAACTCTTTCATGGCATGCAACTGAACTCCTTCGTCGCGGGTTCCCAGCAAAAACTTGTACGAGTTGGCATCGTTGGCATAAACGCGGTACTCAAAGCCCGATGTTAACCCGGCCCTGATGCCGACCGCCTGGTTAAATGTTTGCGCAAAAGCAAACAGGGGAAACAAAGCCAATAGTAGTAGTAGTCCTTTCTTCATAACCTTAGTCTTGATGATAAACATTGCCTGATCCTGAAATATGGGTTCGGATCGAAGGATTTCCGTAGTAAAAAACATTGCCGCTTCCCGAAATCCGGGTATCGAGATCTTCTCCGACGGTGAGCCACATATCGCCCGAACCGCTGGTTAGAGTGGTACACTCGGCAATTTCAAAGTCTGAACCGCTGATCCTTCCCGAGCCACTGATGATAATGTCCGCCTCATTGGCAAAACCTGAAAGATCGATCCGTCCTGAACCTGAAAGAAGAATTTTGGCTTTCTGAGTGGCAAAAGAACCTTCGATCCGCCCCGACCCTGATAAGATCATCTCCACGTAATCATCCTGAAAATGGTCGAACTCAATAAGCCCGGAACCACCCTGGTAAATCCCGTTCAGGCGCGGCATGGTAATAAAAACTTCCATGGGAACAATGGTACGAACGCTGTGTATCTTGTCCATTTCAATGTTTAGTTTTCCGTCCGAAACCCAGGTATCGATGTGCTGCAGCAGGTTTGCATCGGCACTAAGCACCACGCTGTATTCTTCGCCGTTGGAAATATGTACCAAGAACGATCCGTACGAATTAACCTTCGAGAAGGTAGACACTGTGCGTGATTCACTTGACTGAATGCCGTTCCCGCTTATGTCTAAATCGTTGATGCAACTCACGGCGCTTACCAGTAAAATGCCACACCAAGGGTAAAAAAAGTAATTGTTCTCATGACTTTTTGCTTTCTGTTAATGGAAAAATTGTTTGCTTTCTGTTTGTTAATCCGGAGATTAATCCTGTATGTTTTCTGTTTCTGTATTCTTAATGACAGCGTAATTTTGGAAGGGTTGCAAACTCCAACAAAAAAATCAAAAAAATTATTGGGTACGAATATTAATCTCGCCCGAATCGGCTGTAATACTTAGTCTAGCAGCACCTTTTGCTTTTTCGCCATTGTGTCCGACAACCTGCGAAGTTTTGCCATCGTCGCTCCATTTTTCATCGTCTACCTGCATCTCTGAACTAAGATTTAAGGTAGATTTTGTGTGACTAATTTCGAAGTTGAAACTTGTTTCGCGTTCAAAATACAGGTCGATATCGGTTGATTTCGACTGGATAATAATGTTGCCAAAATCAGGAGCAATTTTCTCCACTTCCACACCCCCGTAATCGGCCCGAATGTTGATCCGGTCGGAAAGCTCGCGCACTCGAAACGTAGAGAAACTTCCCTGTGCATCGATCAGATCGGCCAGCTGTATCCTGAATTTATCCCGTCTCGACTGGGCATTGATGTCTTTCACTTCTTCCAGCTCAAATTCGGTTGATTTACTCTGAATTCGCACCGACTCGGCCTTCTTTAAATACAGCTTACTAAAATTACAGTCGAGCCGCCCCTTTTGAATGGAGTTGATGGTGGCATCGGCAAAATTGAGGGTCAGGTCAAGATCACCAAAAAAGTCATAGGCTTTCAGGTTGCCGTTCGATACGTTCAGCCACACATCCCCCTTGTAATCGCCAATAAAGACATCGCCAAATTTGTTCTCCACTTTCAGCCGGTTGGTGTTAGGCATCCAAACGGTGTAATCGATCTGAATATTTCCGTCCGATTTCAGCAAGGTTTCCTTAAACTTTAGTATTTCCTTTCCAAGCGCACTTTTATTCTGCTGAACCCTGGTGGAAACGATCAGGTAATGGTCGCTTGCGGTGAAATCGAAATCGATGTCACGCAGTAGTTCGTCCAGTTTCGATTGTTTTTTCTCTTCAACACGGATCTTTATCTCAAAAACCACTGAATCTTTTTGCCAGGTTTTAATGTCGATCTTCCCGTATTTGTTTGCAATCTCCACCTGCGTAGCGGGCAACACCGAAAAACCTCTCCTGATTTCCTTTGTTTCAGAATACTGCGCGTGTCCCCAAAAAGGCAACAGGCAAGCGATCATCATTATGTATCCAGCTAATCTCATCATTCTCATTGTTCTCTGGTTAACACTTTATTTGCGCCAGCACATCGTCGCAAAGCTTCAGGCGAAAGCGGTTGTTTTCGATCATCGCTTCAATCACACTTTTATTCGAGATGTTTTCGTCCAGTTCGCTTTTCAGTACTTTGTACATGCCTTCCAGTTCGTTTAAATCCGATTCAATATCATCCTTTACTTCCGGGTTGGTAAAATAACACTTTTGAATTTCTTTCATCTTTTTATCTACCTGGTGCGAGTAAAAAGCTTCGGTTTCCATTAGTTCCAACAACTCAGGATCGGCATTTTTCACCAGCCTGTTTGGCACCAGCACTTCGGTTTTCAATACTAAAACCGAACTCACAATGGCGATGGCAAGCACCGCAGCCACTCTTAATAAGTACGTACGAAGGAATATCACTTTTTGAGGCTTGCTGCTTTGGGCAATCCTGTTCCAAACCTCCGGCGACGGCTCTCTGAAATCAAAGTCCTCACGATTGGCTTTTACAAAATCCTCTAAACTATCCCTCTTCATTTTTTTCATTTTAAAATCCACTCATTTTCTGACTTCTTAATACCCCGGATATCCTTTTCCGAGCCCTCATGTACTGGCTTTTCGATGTAGATTCGTTAATCCCCAGTATTTGCGCAATTTCAACATGATCGTATCCTTCCAGCAGGTACAGCGAAAAAATCATCCGGCCTCCTTCGGGGAGCTGTTCCATAGCGCGGGTAATGTTTTCCACGGTATATTCCGGCTCCGCCTCCTCGTTTTCCTCAGCACGATCATGCTCGTAAATTTCTTCGCAATAGCTCAGCTCAACTTTCCGTTTGTTGATGGTATTGATGCAGGTGTTTATTACGATGCGTTTCAGCCAGGCTCCAAAACTCGACTCGAACCGGTACGAATCGATTTTCATAAATGCCAAAGTAAACGATTCCTGCAACATATCCTCCGCCTCTTCACGGTTGTTCATCATCCGGTAACTAACGTTGAACATTGCTCTTGCATACAATTGATACAATTCATAACGGGCACTCTCTTTCCCGTCTTTACACGCCTCGATTATGTTTTTGTGTATGTGCTGTTTTGGTACCAATTGCTTTTCTTTCCGTTTTTAATGACAAAATAATTTGGGAGGGGTTGCAAGAAACTACAAGTAATTTGTATCTATTTTTTCAGGATATTACTGTTCCTTCATAAATCACTTCGATTTTTATTCAAATTCAGTTGCAGAAACAATAAAATATTTATATTTGCACCCGCAATCAAAATGGTGGATGTAGTTCAGTTGGTTAGAACGTCGGATTGTGGTTCCGAAGGTCGCCGGTTCAAGTCCGGTCTTCCACCCAAAAAGCTTCGAAGAAATTCGGAGCTTTTTTTATACCCGAACATTTCGCTCAAAGCAGTTCCACATAAAAGCAGCAGAATACAAAGGGAAACATTTATTAGTATAAGCTGGTGCCGGGACAGGTAAAACGAAAACGATTATTGCTCGCGCTGAGTATCTTTTAAATAATGGAATACAACCTAATA